>CAIYGK010000283.1 GCA_903925725.1 uncultured beta proteobacterium
CTGTACGCTGGCGTGCGCCCGGAGCGCATCCGGCGCCTGGTCAACCTCGAAGGTTTTGGCATGCCCGCCAGCAAGCCGGAACAGGCGCCACGCCGCTACGCGAGCTGGATGGATGAGTTGAAGAAGCTGCACCGGGGCGAACTCGAACTCAAGACCTACGACAGCGTGACCGGCGTCGCGCAGCGCTTGATGAAGACCAACCCGCGCCTGGGCGCCGACAAGGCCAACTGGCTGGCGCAGCACTGGGCACAGCGGGACGACCACGGCCAGTGGCGCATTCTCGGCGAACCCGCACACAAGATTTCGAACGCCCAGTTGTACCGGGCGGATGAGGTGCTGGAACTCTACAAGCGCATCTCCATGCCGGTACTGTGTGTCGAGGCTTCTGAAAACAGTCTGGACCAGTGGTGGAAGGGCAAGTTCACGCTGCAGCAGTTCCATGAGCGCCTGCAAGCCGTGCCGCAGGTGGAAATTGCCCGCATCGAGGATGCCGGCCACATGATGCACCACGACCAGCCGGAAGTTCTGGCGGCACTGATCGAAGGTTTTCTTGATTGAGTGCGAAAATAGGGGCTTATTGCAAACACACTCAGTCAGGATCACCCAGCATGGAAGCAGAACGCATCAACCTCATCGGCAACCAACTTTCCGATTTGAGCGCCCGCACGCTCGATTTACGGGGGTATCTTTGACTACGATGCCAAAGCTGAACGACTGAGGACTGTCAACGCCTCGCTGGAAGACCCCACCGTATGGAACGACCCGAAACGCGCCCAGGAACTGGGTCGCGAAAAGAAGGCGCTCGACGGCGTTGTACTGACGCTCGACACGCTGAGCACTGAACTCTCCGACAACTCAGAGCTCTACCAGATGAGCAAGGACGATGGCGACGAGGCCGGTCTGCTCACGATTGAAACCGACACCGCCAAACTGGCCACCACTATTGAGGGCCTGGAATTTCGCCGCATGTTCAACAACCCGGCGGATCCGCTCAACGCCTTTGTCGACATTCAGGCGGGCGCTGGTGGCACCGAGGCCTGCGACTGGGCCAGCATGTTGCTTCGCCAGTACCTGAAATACGCCGAGCGCAAGGGCTTTACCGCCACGCTGGAAGATGAGACTGCCGGTGATACGGCAGGCATCAAGGGTGCCACCATCAAGGTCGAGGGCGAGTACGCTTTTGGCCTGTTGCGCACCGAGACCGGCGTACACCGGCTGGTGCGCAAGTCACCGTTTGACTCTTCGGGTGGTCGTCATACCTCGTTTGCCTCCGTCTTTGTCTATCCGGAAATCGACGACTCCATCGAAATTGACATCAACCCCGCCGACGTGCGCGTGGACACCTTTCGCGCCAGTGGCGCCGGTGGCCAGCACATCAACAAGACCGACTCTGCCGTGCGCCTGACACATCTGCCAACCGGGATCGTCGTGCAGTGCCAGGACGGGCGCAGCCAGCACAGCAATCGCGACGTGGCCTGGAAGCGGCTGCGCAGCCGCCTGTACGACTTCGAGATGCGCAAACGCCAGGAGGAGCAGCAAAAGCTGGAGGACTCCAAGACCGACGTTGGTTGGGGCCACCAGATCCGCTCTTACGTTCTCGACAACAGCCGCATCAAGGACTTGCGTACCAATTACGAAACCTCGGCGACGCAGAAGGTGCTCGACGGCGACCTGGACCAGTTCATTGAAGCCTCACTGAAGCAGGGGGTGTGATGAGCGTGGAGGCACTGATCTTCGATCTGGATGGCACCATGATCGATTCGATGCCCTGGCATGCCAGGAGCTGGCTCCGATTCGCCCATGAGCACGGCCTGAACATAGAAATTGACGACGTCATGCGACGCACTACCGGGCGCACCGGGCTGGAATGCATGCGCGAGCTCTTTGGCCAGGACCTGCTCGAGGAACGTGCCTGGGATTTGATTGCACAGAAGGAAGAGATCTACCGCGAACTGTTTGCCCCGGCCTTCTGCGAGGTGTCGGGCTTTGGCATCTTTGCGCAGCAGGCACATGACCTTGGTTTGAAGCTAGGCATAGGTACCGCGGGTGACCGCCACAACATTGCGTTTGCCCTGTCCAATCTGAAAATGCCAAGGCAGCCGCATGCGGTGGTAGGCGGTGACGAGGGTCTACCCGGCAAGCCCGAGCCCGCGATCTTTCTGGAGGCAGCAAGCCAGATGGATACGTCGGCAGACGCTTGCATTGTTTTTGAAGATGCTCCGTTTGGCATTGAGGCAGCGCGGCGCGCCGGCATGCACGCCGTGGCGCTTTGCACTACCCATACCGCGGCGCAACTGGCCGGCCCGCATGTCATCGCCAGTGTGCGTGACTACCATGAACTGATGAGTATGAAATTTTTGGAGAATCTGCATGTTGCAACTTCGTAATGCCGATGGACCGGCCAGCGTGATCCGCCGTACCGACTACAGCGCCCCGCCCTTCTGGATTGATACGGTCAATCTGACTTTTGATCTGGACCCGGCCAAGACCCGAGTGCTCAACAAGATGACGTTGCGGCGCAATCCGGAGGTACCAGCGCAGCCGCTGCGACTGGACGGCGAAGAGCTCAATCTGGCTCGTGTGCTGGTCAATGGCCAGGGAGCATCCTTCAAGATCGATGGCAGTCAACTGGTGCTGGACAACCTGCCACAGGAGGGCACTTTCGACCTCGAAATCTTTACCACCTGCGCACCCGTCAAGAACAGCAAGCTGATGGGCCTGTACGTCAGCAACGATTCCTTCTTCACACAATGCGAGGCAGAAGGCTTCAGGCGCATCACCTACTACCTGGACCGCCCGGACGTGATGGCCAGTTTCAGCGTCACGCTGCGCGCAGACAAGCAGCGCTACCCGGTGCTGCTGAGCAACGGCAACCTGGTTGATTCCGGTCCGCTGGGAGGCTCTGGCAACGAGGGCCGCCACTTTGCCACGTGGATTGATCCACACAAGAAGCCGTGCTACCTGTTTGCGCTGGTGGCCGGCCAACTGGTGTGTCGCGAACAACGCATCAGCTCACGCGAGGGCAAGGAACATTTGCTGCAGGTCTATGTGCGTGCAGGGGATCTGGACAAGACCGACCAGGCCATGAACTCGCTGATGGCTTCTGTTGCCTGGGACGAAGCGCGCTTCGGCCTGCCGCTGGATCTGGAGCGTTTCATGATCGTCGCCACCAGCGACTTCAACATGGGCGCGATGGAAAACAAGGGCCTGAATATCTTCAACACCAAGTACGTGCTGGCCAATCAGGCTACCGCCACCGACGCGGACTATGCCAACATCGAGCGCGTCGTCGGGCATGAGTATTTTCACAACTGGACCGGCAACCGGGTGACCTGTCGCGACTGGTTTCAGCTGAGCCTGAAAGAAGGCCTGACGGTGTTTCGGGATCAGGAGTTTTCGCAGGACATGTGCAGCGAGCCCTCTGGGCGCGCCGTCAAGCGCATTGCCGATGTGCGCGTGCTGCGCAACAGCCAGTTCCCCGAAGACGCCGGCCCGATGGCACACCCGGTGCGGCCCGACAGTTACATCGAAATCAACAATTTCTACACACTGACCATCTACGAAAAAGGTGCCGAAGTCGTGCGCATGATGCACACCCTGGTCGGACGCGACGGTTTTGCCAAAGGCATGAAGCTGTACTTTGAGCGCCACGACGGCCAGGCCGTGACCTGTGATGATTTTGCCCAGGCCATCGCAGATGCCAACCCAAACTCGCCGCTGGCGCTGCATCTGGCGCAGTTCAAGCGCTGGTACAGCCAGGCCGGCACACCACGTCTCGCAGCCAGCGGTGTCTGGGACGCGCAGGCACGCAGCTACACACTGAGCCTGAGCCAGAGTTGCGCGCCAACGCGCGACCAAGCCGACAAAGAGGCATTTGTAATTCCGGTCAGTCTGGGTCTGGTGGGCGCCAGCGGCGCGGCACTGCCGCTGCAATTGCAGGGCAGCGCCGAGCCGATTGGCACCGACCATCTGCTGGTTATGTCGACGCAGGGCGAGTCCGTTACCTTCATCAACCTCGACGAAGAACCCGTGCCGTCCATCCTGCGCGGCTTCAGCGCGCCGGTGCTGCTTGACTTTGATTACAGCGACGAACAACTTTTGACTTTGCTCGCCTTCGATAGCGATCCTTTCAACCATTGGGAAGCCGGGCAAAGACTGGCGCTGCGCAGCGCCATCAAGGCAATTACCAACAACGCCGTGACCGATCTCGTCAACGTCCTTGATGGCGCCTACCTTGCCGCCATGCGCAAGGTACTGCGCCATCCGACGCTGGACGCAGCCTTCAAGGAACTGGTGCTCACCCTGCCCTCTGAAACCTACATCGCCGAGCAACTCGAAGTGGTTGACCCGCAACGCATTCACGCCGTGCGTGAAGCCATGCGCGCGCAGCTTGCCATCGCCCTGCTGGAAGACTGGCAATGGGCACTGGAAACCCACAGCAACAACGGCGGCTACCGCAGCGATACGCGCTCAGCCGGGCGCCGCGCGCTGGCGGGTCTGGCACTGGCGCAACTCTGTCTGGCGGCGCGTGCCAATGGCGATGCCGTCTTGCCCGGCAAGGCCTACCAGGCTTTCAAGGATGCCGGCAACATGACCGACCGCGTCAACGCCCTGCAGGCCCTGCTTGGCAGCGGGCATGAACTGGCCAGTGCGGCGCTGGAGCGCTTTCACAAGCAGTTCAAGGCCGAGGAACTGGTGCTGGACAAATGGTTTGCCATGCAGGCCGGCGCCTGCGACCAGGCTGGCAGCGTGCTACCGCTGGTGCGCCAGTTGATGCAGCACCCCGACTTCCACATCCGCAATCCGAACCGGGCACGCAGCCTGATCTTCAGCTACTGCAGCGCCAACCCGGCGGCCTTTCACCGCGCTGATGCGGCGGGTTATGTTTTCTGGAGTGAACGTGTGATTGAACTCGACAGCCTGAATCCGCAGGTCGCGGCCCGCCTGGCGCGCGCGTTGGACCGTTGGAAAAAACTGGCAGATCCGTACCGCAGCGCCGCGTGTGAAGCCATTACACGTGTTGCCGCCAAGACCGACTTGAGCAGCGATGTGCGCGAGGTGGTGGACCGGGCTCTGGCCGAATGATGCGCCGGCTATAATTCGCAGCCTAGAAGCCGGTGTAGCTCAGTCGGTAGAGCAGCTCATTCGTAATGAGAAGGTCGGGTGTTCGATTCATCTCTCCGGCACCAATACAGATAAGGGTTCGTTGCTATGCAAATAGTAGCGAGCCCTTTTTCTTTTAGCAGCATCGCTGGCCTCAAGGCCGGCGGAACGACACCTGTTGCGCTGCCCAGTATTTCGAATTCAAGTAGTCAAGCCTGACGACCCCGCCAGTGGATGGTGCATGGACAAAGCGACCCTCGCCGACATAGATGCCGGCATGGGTAACGGCGTCTGCTGTCCCAAACAGGACCAGGTCGCCGGAGCGAACATTGCCATTGGATACCGGTTGACCCCAGCCCTGCAATTTCGAAACCGTGCGCGGAGGCACTACGCCGGCTCTGGTTTGGTAAACGTACCCGATAAGACCACTGCAGTCAAAGCCGGTCTCGGGCGTATTGCCGGCGTAGCGATACGGCGTGCCAACAAGGCTGATGGCATAGATGGTGACATCGCTCGCCTGCCCGGTGGACAGCCGCGAAGGCGCTTGCCAGGTGTCCGCGGGCGCTGAGCCGGGCTGCAAGGATGGCGTGCCGCATCCCCCGAGCACGAACATCAACGCGAAGGCGGATGCGGCCAAG
>CAIYGK010000284.1 GCA_903925725.1 uncultured beta proteobacterium
ACTTTTCAGCAGTCCCTGATGCAGCAGGGGGCCGAGGGTGCACGCACCCAAAATGTTCAGCTCGACGTCTTCGGGCAACAACTCGGTCTGTTGCAGAAATCCTTGTCCGACACCCTGACCTTCCAATTGCAGTCCTTGAGCGAATCCAATGCCAGACGCATGAGCGAAGTGCGGCAAACACTGGAGGCGCAACTGGCGCAACTGCTGGCAAGCAACGCCAGCAAGCTTGACGAGATGCGCGCCACCGTTGATGAAAAATTGCAGACCACGCTGCAGGCACGCCTGGGTGAAAGTTTCAAGCAGGTGGCAGACCGTCTGGAGCAGGTCCACAAGGGCTTGGGCGAGATGCAGACACTGGCACAGGGCGTTGGCGACCTCAAGCACTTGTTGACGAATGTAAAAACCAGGGGCATTTTTGGCGAAGCTCAGTTGGCTTCACTGCTTGAGCAGGTCCTGGTGGCAGACCAGTACGCTGCCCAGATTGCGACCCGTCCAGGGAGCAAGAATGTGGTTGACTTTGCGATCAAGCTGCCGGGCAAATCAGAGCAGGGTGCACCCCTGTGGCTGCCCATTGATGCCAAGTTTCCGAATGAAGATTACGAGCGGTTGCTGCAGGCGCAGGGCAACGCTGATGTGGCAGGTGCCGAGGCTGCGGGCAAGGCGTTGGAATTGAGGGTAAGGCTGGAAGCCCGGGCCATTGCCGACAAGTACGTGGAGCCGCCTTACACAACCGACTTTGCGATATTGTTCCTGCCGACTGAAGGTCTCTATGCAGAAGTATTGCGGCGTCCCGGATTGATGCAGGCACTGCAGAGGGAACATCGCATTACTTTGGCTGGACCGACAACGCTGCTGGCGATGTTGAGCTCGCTGCAGATGGGGTTTCGTACCCTGGCACTGGAGAAGCGGTCAAGTGAGGTCTGGCAAGTATTGGGGGCGGTGAAGACGGAATTTGGCAAGTTCGGGGATGTGTTGGCGAAAGTCAAGTCACAGACTGAAACCGTACTCAAGACGCTGGACAGCGCAGAGACGCGCAGTCGAGCCATGGGGCGTGCCCTCAAGAAGGTAGAGTCCTTGCCCGACACACAGTCACAAGTGCTGATTCCGGTGGACAAGGATTTCGACGCAGATCCGGAATCACAACAGGTTTAAGCCCAGGTGGGGGACTCGTCAGGACCACGCGTCGTTTTGCTATTTGCTGGCGCCAGGATGCTTGACCGAGGTAACTGGTTCCAGCTTCGTTTAACGGTTGAAGGACCCACGCGAGCCACCGGGTCCGCGAGAACCATTGCCACCGCCTCCAAACCCACCCGTCCCTCCGCCAGAGCGGCCACCTGAACCGGTGCGGGCAGCGCCGTTGCGATTGCCGCCGCCAAAGCCGCCACCGCGGCGGGCGCCTCGTTCGGCCATCATGTCGACGCTGGTTCTCATGGGGTCTGGCTGACTCGGCGCCGAGCGGGAAGGTGGCTGGTTGCCAACCGGGTTGTGGTTGCGCTGCGCAGCGTTGCGTTGAGTACCCGCGTTGCCGTTTGTGCTGCGTCTGTTGCCACTGCTACCGCCGCGGTCGCCCTGCATTGACTTGCCGTCCCGCACTCTTTGCATCATCTCGGTGCGCGCCGCCCTGCCAGCAGCTTGCATGACATCACGGCTTGGAGCTTTCCCGGCACCGCCCCAAATGGTCTGGCGACCCATCGCAATGGGTTCGGCCCTTTCGCCGGGCTCGGGCATGAAACCATCCACAATTTCGACAGGAATGGTTTGTTTGGTGAAGCGTTCGATCGCCTGCATGAATCCTTCTTCATCCAGACAAACAAGATTGACGGCCTGGCCGTCTGCACCGGCACGACCCGTGCGTCCAATTCGATGCACATAGTCTTCGCTGACATTGGGTATTTCATAGTTCACGACGTGCGGCAGGTCATCGATGTCGATGCCACGAGCGGCAATGTCAGTTGCCACCAGTGCGCGAATCTCACCGCTCTTGAAGCCAGCCAGTGCCTGGGTGCGCGCTGCCTGGCTCTTGTTGCCGTGCAACGCCATCGCATTGATGCCGTTCTTGACCAGAAATTCGGCGACGTTGTTGGCGCCAAACTTGGTTCGTGTGAAGACGAGAACCTGGCTCCAGTTGTGCTGCTGGATGATGTGCGCCAGCAGGGCTTTCTTCTTGCCACGTCCGACTGGGTGAATGATTTGCGTGATCCGCTGGACCGTCGTGTTGCCTGGGGTGACCTGAATACTGAGTGGGCTCTTCAGGAGGGTCGCGGCCAAATCCCGAATTTCGTCACTGAATGTGGCTGAGAACAGCAGGCTCTGTTTGTCCCTGGGCACTACGGCCAAGACCTTTTTCACGTCATGTATGAACCCCATGTCCAGCATGCGGTCAGCTTCGTCAAGCACCAGAATTTGTACCTGAGTCAGATCCAAAACGCCTTGCTGCAACAGGTCCAGCAGACGGCCCGGCGTTGCGACCAATATATCGACGCCCTTCTTGACGCGGCTGATCTGGGGATTCATGCCGACGCCACCGAACACGACGGTCGAAGTCAACTCCAGGTACTTGCCGTAGGTCTGTACGGACTCTTCCACCTGGGCCGCAAGTTCCCGTGTCGGTGTAAGAACCAAGGCGCGAATGCCGATGCCACCAAATCTGTTTTTCGGCGTCTCGCCGGAGCTGAGTTTGTGCAACATCGGCAATACGAAAGCCGCCGTCTTGCCGGTGCCGGTTTGTGCGCCACCTAGCAGGTCGTGACCGGCCAGTACTGCAGGAATGGCCTGTGCCTGGATGGCAGTGGGAGTTTCGTAGCCCTGCTCGAGTACGGCCCTGACAATGGCTGGAGCCAGGTTAAGATTTTCAAAGTTCATAGTGTGGCGCCTATCCTGGGCGCTATGGCATCGGCCAGTCTCGATTCTGTGAGCGCCGAGTCAGTCAAAGGCAGATGGGATACAAAGGTGGAACAGCAGTGTGAGACACTGTTCCCAGCAAGGTGCTGGCACTGCGGGCAACTGAAGCTCCGCAATAGCCTCTATTGTCGCACGGTATGATAAATTGTGCTTCCAAGTCTGTAGTTTGGCGCAAAGGATCGAAGTTCTCGTGCAACTGAGTTCTGTTTTTTACCGATTGATTCATCTCGCCTCGCCGAAGGTATGGTTGGCCATCTCTTTGCTATCGCTATTAATGGCGCTTGCTTCCGCATGGGTCCTTGTCTCTCATCAAGGTCAGAGTTCGAAGGATCAGTTGTACTCTGTCTACGACCCTGTGGCCCGCTTCGCGCATGACACGATTCGCCTGACTTTCAAGACAGACGGCCGGCAGGGCGCAGTCTTTGTCGCGCCGGTAGGGATTTTGGATCCGAAAGCCAACTTCATTTTGGTGCAAGACTATCCGGACTTTCAATCTCAAGCTGAAAATGTGGCGCCCAGACCGCTGGCGCCTGAGCGTTTGCTGGACTCTGATTGGGAGCCCAAATTTTCAGGTCAAGCCAGGTAAAAGGACTCTTAACCATGGGTTTCAGGCAAAAGTTGTGTTTGGCTATTTTCAGCGCGGCGCTGTGCCTGACGCATTGGGGCAATCTGGCATTTGCCGGGTCGCCCAAGCCGCTCGAATCTGTGTACTTGTATTCGAGTCCCATTACTTCCGCTTTCTTTAGTTCCAATGGCACGAGTTATGACAGCTTGAAACAGCATTGGCGTGAATACTTTCGCCCCTATGGGAAATCATTTCGCGAGATTTCCAAAGCTGACTTGATGGCCGGGCTCAAGCCAGGAGTCTTGGTGCTCGGATCGGCCGCATTGCTCGACGAGCAAGAGCGCAGGGCGATTGAACTTTTCGCCGACTCAGGCGGCAGCGTTCTGGCGACCTGGGGCACTGGCGTGCGCAACGGTCGAGGGCAATGGGCTGGCTATGGCTTCGTTGAGGGATTGCTGGAAATGAAAGTGACCGGCAAAGTTCTGGCTGCTGACAACAAGGAAAACAACACGCGTTTTCTTAATCCGTTTGGGGACGGGCCACTGACTTGGACCGTTCCCGCAGGACAACGCATTTTCCTGGGCGAAGTTGCCGAAACGCCGATACGTGTGGAGTCCCCAAATCTGGCGGCTCGCTATTTCAGTTGGGAGCGTTACCCCGCCCCCAAGAACAGCAACGGCGCGATTGCC
>CAIYGK010000285.1 GCA_903925725.1 uncultured beta proteobacterium
CTGCTCAAGGTTCTGCACCAACTGCGCGACGCCGGCAACACCATCGTCGTGATCGAGCACAACCTGGACGTCATCAAGACGGCCGACTGGCTGATCGACATGGGCGTCGAAGGTGGCGCCGGCGGCGGTCAGGTGGTGGGAGTCGGCACGCCGGAAGACATTGCTGCCAATCCGCTCAGCCACACCGGCCTGTACCTCAAGCGCCTGCTGCCCCAGGAAGCAAGCAATGCATAGCCCAATTTTTCTTGTCATTGCGAGCGCAGCGAAGCAATCCATGCCTTCGGAATGCCAACATGGATTGCCGCGTCGCTGCGCTCCTCGCAATGACGAACAATAGCCTCACCGGACGCGACCTGGCGGCCGCCGTGGGCGTGATCGTGATCTGGGGCCTGAACTTCGTCGCCATGAAGTTCGCGCTACACGACTTCACGCCTTTCCAGTTGGGCGCGGCGCGCTACACGCTGGCGGTGCTGCCGCTGATCTTCTTCATCCGCATGCCCCAACTACACTGGAAGTGGGTGATGCTGTACGGTCTGTTTCAGGGGGTCGGACAGTTCGGTCTGCTTTTCACGGCGCTCAAGGTCGGCATGACGGCCTCATTGGCCTCGGTACTGATGCAGACCCAGGTATTCTTCAGCGCCCTGTTCGGCTTTGTGCTGTTGCATGAGAGGTTGAGCCGACCCCTGCTCGGTGGTCTGGGTCTGGCCGCAGTCGGGCTGGTCTGCTTCGGCATGAACTTCGTCAGTGGCGGCACGCTCGCCATCACCGTTGCCGGCTTCGTTCTCAATCTGTGCGCTGCCGCCATGTGGGCTGCCTCCAACATCGTCGCGCGCAAGGCGCAGCAAAGCAGCCCGCACTACGAGCCGCTGCAGTTTCTGGTCTGGAGTTCACTGGTGCCCATAGGCCCGTTCCTGCTCATGAGCCTGCTGTTTGACCCCGCTGTGGCCACACCCGCGATGGCCTGGAGCAGCGCCGCCAAATGGGCCAGCGTGCCCTGGACGTCCTGGCTGGCCATCGCCTACCTGGGCTGGATTGCGACGATCTGGGGCTACGCCCTGTGGACCGGCCTGCTGCAGCGCCACGCCACCAACCGCGTGGCCCCGTTCAGCCTGGGCGTGCCCATCGTTGGTCTGGCTGCCGGCATGCTGGTGCTGGGCGAAGTCATCAGCGCCTGGCAATGGGCCGGCATTGCCCTGCTCGTGGCGGCGCTGGGCTTCGTTGTGTTGGGTGGGCTGATGACACAGTCGGCCAAGCGTCATGCGTGAATGTATGATTGCGCGAACAATTTTCAAAAGGAGCAAGCATGAAGTTCATTTCTCGTCCATTGAGCGCACTGGTCTGCGCAATCGGTCTGGGCTTTGGTTGGTCCGCCATGGCAGCCGAAAAGGTCAACATCGGCATCGTGACGGCGCCGAATTTTGTCCACACCATCGCTGCGACCAAGTTCAAGGAAGAACTCGACAAGGCACTGCCGGGCAAATACGACGTGGTCATCCACCACTCTGCTGCACTGGGCAGTGAGACGCAGGTCCTGCAGCAGCTTCAGCTTGGCACGGTACAAATGAGCGTGTGCACTACTGGTCCGGTGGAGACCTTCGTGCCCGAGATCAAAGCGCTGGAGATGCCCTTCCTGTTCAGTTCCTACGAAGCCTCGGACAAGGTGCTGGACGGTCCGATCGGGCAAGACTTGCTCAAGCGTTTCGACAAGGCCGGCCTGGTCGGCATGCATTTTCTGGACAACGGCTTTCGCAACGTCACGAATTCGAAGCACGCAGTCTCCGGACCCGACGATCTGAAGGGCATGAAGATTCGCACCATGGAGTCCCCCACGCACCTGGCCATCTGGCGCGCCATTGGTGCCAACCCGACTCCCATGGCTTGGCCCATCACAACGCAGTTGCAGCAGGGCGTGCTCGATGGTCAGGAAAATCCGATTTCGGTCATTTCCGCCGGCAAGCTCAATGAAGCAGGTCAGAAATACCTGACCATGA
This sequence comes from uncultured beta proteobacterium, assembly GCA_903925725.1. Classification (GTDB taxonomy): domain Bacteria; phylum Pseudomonadota; class Gammaproteobacteria; order Burkholderiales; family Burkholderiaceae_C; genus Rhodoferax. The sequence continues at coordinate 1,992 of CAIYGK010000285.1, forward strand.
GCCGACACGTTTATTCGGCGCTGGTGTTTGTAGGCAGCAAGGCCTTCATGGACAAATTGCCAGCCGCCGATCGCAAGGCCTTCATGGATGCGGCGCAGACGGCTTCTTTTGCCGGTCGCCGCTACGTTCGTGACAATGAAGCGGCCCAGTTGGCTGCATTGAAGGCCGCCGGTATGCAGGTGGTCGATGCACCGGATCTGGCCGCCTTCCGTGCCAGGACCGAGCCCGTTTACGCCTCCTTGACTGGCGACACCAAGAAGATCGTTGACGAAATTCGCAAGATCGCCAAGTAAGCGCTGCGCTACATGAGTCTGGGTCAAAGGATTGACGATTACAGCGAGCGCGTCAACGGTCTGGTTGAAAAATTGCTGCTGCTGGCCGGTGTTGCCATCTCCGTCATCCTGTTCATCCAGGTTCTGGCGCGCTATCTGGGGCACTCGCTGAGCTGGTCGGAAGAACTGGGCCGCTACCTGCTGGTGGCCACGACTTTTCTGGGCGCCACCGTCGCCTACAAGCGTGCGCATTTCATCGGCCTGGCCGGTTTTGGCGCGCGCTTCGGGCTGCTCTTTGAGCAGTTCATCGTGCGCGGACTGCAGGTGCTCAACCTTTGCTGCTTCACCTTGATCACCTGGTACGGCGTGAAATACACGGTGAACGCCTGGGGGCAAACATCGACGGCAGTGCAAATGCCCATGTCGCTGCCGATCTCGGTCGTCCCGCTGTCGGGAGCGATCTTCCTGTTGCACATTCTGGCCGACATGACCAAGGGCAAGCAGGCCAAGCCATGATCATCATCCTGCTGTTCACGCTGATGTTCCTGCTGATGGCGGTCGGCCTGCCGATCGCGCTGGCCATCGGCCTGCCGGCGATCGGACTGATCGTCACACCCGGCGTATTCCCTGACACCGTCACGCTGGCAGCGCTGGGGCAGACCGTGGTCCAGCAATTGTTCTCTGGTGTCGATTCCTTCGATCTGCTGGCGGTTCCGCTCTTCATGATTGCCGGCTCCATCATGGAGGTTGGCGGCATATCAAGGCGCCTTGTCGACTTTTGCGACAGTCTGGTCGGGTGGGCGCCGGGTGGGCTTGCGGCTGCCGCCATCGTGGCCTCGATGATCATCGCTGGCATTTCGGGTTCGGCGGCGGCTGATACCGCTGCGATTGGCGGCGTCGTGATTCCGGCGATGATCCGTCAGGGTTATCCACCGGCCTTTGCCGCGGCGGTGGTGGCGGCGGGTGGATCGATAGGCATCATCATTCCGCCCTCGATTCCGATGGTCATCTTCGGCTTCATGACCAATATCTCGATCTCGCAACTGTTTGCCGGCGGCATGCTGGTCGGCGTCCTGATGGGGCTGTCCTTTCTGGTCATCGCCGTCTGGGTCTCCTGGCGCAAGGGCTATGGTGAACGCGAGCCCTTTACCTGGAAGAAGGTTTTCGTAACCGGCAAGGCGGCGTTCTGGTCGATGGGCGCACCCATCGTGGTGCTGGGCGGCATTCTGACCGGCACTGTGACGGTCACCGAAGCGGCGGCGCTGGCGGTGTTCTACGCACTGTTGGTCGGCACCGTCATCAACCGCGAATTGCCCTGGAAAGAATTGCCCGGACTCATCATGCGCTCCCAGGTAGCAGCTGGCGGCATCCTGTTCATCATCGCCATGGCCAAGATCTTTGGCTGGCTACTCGCGATGCAGCAGACTGCCACCCTGCTCGATGTTTTTGTCAATTCGCTGTCCTTGCCACCGGTCGGACTGCTGCTGCTGATCATGGGTCTGCTGCTGATTGTGGGCTGCATCATGGAGACCACCGCCGCGTTGCTTTTGCTGGTGCCTGTGCTGGCGCTGCTGACACCGCAGATGCAGGTCGATCCGGTCCAGTTCGGCGTGCTGGTCGTGGTGAATCTGGCGATCGGCATGTTGACGCCACCCGTCGGTATCTGCCTGTTCGTGGCCTGCGGCATTGCCGATGTATCGCTGGGCAAGATTTCGCGTGCCGTCATGCCGCTGGTGATTGTGGCGATCATCGACTTGCTGATCGCCGCGCTTTGGCCGCCGCTGACCATGTGGCTGCCAACCATGTTCTACCGTTAGGCTACATCGAGAGCGAACCCTCGCGGAACTCGGTCTTGTCGAGCCAGACGTTGACCAGCACCGCTTTGCCGCTTCTGGCCAGTTCGCGCGCACGCGCCAGACCTGCCGGGACTTCGGCCATGGTCCTGATGAGGATGCCCTCGGCGCCAAAGCCGGCTGCGACCTCGTGGTAATTGGTGCGCGCCAGCACGGTGGCAACGTCGTCCTTAAGCATCTTGACCTGCTCACGCGCGATCTGGGTCCACCCGGCATCGTTGCCGACCAGCGCAATGACCGGAATGCCGTGGCGCACGAAGCTGTCGAACTCGACCAACCCGTAACCGCAGGCACCATCGCCAAAAATGATCCAGACTTCGCTGCCCGGTTTGGCCAGCGCAGCGCCCAGCGCAAAGCCGGAACCGACACCGAGTGTTCCGAAGGCGCCGGGATCCAGCCAGGTCAGCGGCGCGCGCGGGTGCATGACGTAAGAGGCGGTCGCGACAAAATCACCGCCGTCGGCAACCAGCACGGCGTTCTCGCCAGCCTCTTTTTCAAGTGCACGAAAAAGCGCAATCGGGTTCACGAACTCGCCCTGGGCTTGCGCCTGACTGTCGATCTCGGTCTCGCGCTCAGCGTCACGTTTGCGCAGTTGCGCGACCCAGCCGCTCAGGCGCGACGCGTTAGCGGCGGCCGGTTGCGCCTGCGCCAGCGCCTGCAGCAACAGACCGGCATCGCCAATGGCTGCAATGTCGGGTTTGCGGTTCAGGCGCGCGTCCTTGGCACTGCGGTTCGCTGCAATCAATGTCGCGCTGCGGCGCACATGCTTGCCGTAGTCCAGGCGAAAGTCGCAGGGCACGCCCGAAAGCAGCACACAGTCGGACTCACGCAGCGCATTGCGCCGTTGATGGCGCATTTGCAGTGGATGCTCGCGGCCCAGCAGGCCGCGCGCCATGCCGGAAAGATAGACCGGAATGCCAAGCTTGGTCACCGCTTCGGCGACGCGCGCCGCTTCCTGAGAGAGTACCAGCGTCTGGCTGCCAATCACCATCAGCGGGCGCTCGGCCTTGGCCAGTGCAGCCAACGCTGCCTGCAGGCTGGCGTCCGACGCGCGCGGCGCCGCAACGGCGCGCACCTGGGGCGCGGCATGCTCCTGGCTGCCGCTGAACATCTTCTTCACATGACGGTTCAGATAAAAACGCAGCAAGCGGTCGGGCACCGAGGTGCCCTTGCCTGCCGCGTCGGCATACCACTGACGGATCGAGACCTCATCGTAGAGCAGGTCGACCGGGCATTCAATGAACACAGGGCCGGGCACACCGGATTGCGCAACGGCGAAGGCTTTATCTACGGCGGGCCCCAGATCGCGCACACACAGGATCTTGCGAAACAGCTTGACGTGCGGCTCCACCAGGGGGCGCTGGTCAATGTCCTGCAGTGCACCGCGTCCCTGCAGCGCCGTTGGCGCAGCACCGCCTATCAGGATCACGGGTGACTGTGCGAGTTGCGCGTTCTTCAAGGCCGTGATGGTATTGCTGATGCCGGGGCCAGCCGTCACGGCCGCCACGCCGGGCAATCCGAGCAGGCGTGCGCTGGCATCCGCAGCAAAAACAGCAGTGGCCTCATCGCGTACATCGACGATGCGGATGCCGCGCGCCTTGGATGCGCTCAGGATCGGCGAAATATGGCCACCGCAAAGCGTAAAGATGGAGCGCACGCCGTGCGCCTGCAGGGCTTCGGCAACGCGGTCGCCGCCGTGGCGTGAAACGGGTTGGGTTGACATGAATATTGACTTTCTCTCAGGCCCAGTGGACCGTTCCGGTGCTGGCGTACCAGACCTCGATTTGGGGAGCAACCGCCGCCTCGATGCGACTGCGCCGGACCTTCATGGTGGGTGTGAGTGTTCCAGCCTCGATCGACCACGGTTCCGGCACCACCACCAGCATACGCAGGTGTTCGTATTCAGAGAGTTGCCGGTTCACGTCCTTGAGCAACTGGCTCAACTGACTCTCCACATCTGATCGCACCTGCGGGTTGCCCAACTGCGGCCGGATGGATTCGGCCAGCACCACCATGCCGTAAGCGGACACCTGCCCCACGCCCGACACCAGGGAGAGCTCGATCAGCGGATGCGCGTTGAGCAGGTTCTCGATGGGCGCCGGCGCCACATACTTGCCCTTGCCGGTCTTGAACAGTTCCTTGGCACGCCCGGTGATCTTGAGCAGGCCGTCGGCGCGCAGTTCACCCAGGTCGCCAGTGCGAAAAAAGCCGTCGGCGGTGAAGGACTCTGCTGTGAGCTCGGCTTGCTTGTAATAGCCGTCGAATTGTCCGGGGGACTTGATCAGGACCTCGCCTTCAGGGCTGATGCGTACCTGCACACCGGGCATCGCGACCCCGACATAGCCGGGCTCGTTGAACTTTTCGTTGGAACCGTGCGAGAAGGAATTGTCTTCGGTCATGCCGTAGCCTTCGTACAACTTGAGGCCCAGGCGCCGGTACCAGGCGATCAGATCTGCCGGGATCGGCGCTGAGCCGCTGGCAGCGTTGCGCACCTGGTCCAGGCCCAGACCCTTGAGCACCTTTTTGCCAACGATACGACCAAGGATCGGGATGCTCAGCAGACGATCGAGCTTCTTGGGCGGCATCTTGGCAAAGACACCCTGCTGGAACTTGAGCCAGAGGCGGGGCACCGAGATGAAGATGGTTGGCCGCGCGCGCTGCAGGTCCTGCAAAAAGGTGTCCAGCGTCTCGGCGAAATAGACATGCGCCTCGCCGGCGACAAGGCACGACGCCTCGACGCAGGAGCGCTCGTAACTGTGCGCCAGTGGCAGGTAGGAAAGGATCCGGACTTCGGTGTCCGTCCCCAAGCGCTCACGGGTGTAACTGGAAAAGCCCTCTCCCGCGCGGGTGATGGCGCCGAAGCTGATCATCGCACCCTTGGGCCGCCCGGTGGAGCCAGAGGTGTAGATCAACATCGCCATGTCCTTGGTGTCGCGCTGCGGACGCCCACCCAGCGGCTGCGTGCGCGCAACAATCGCATCCCAGGTTTCAAAGTCGGTCTGCGGGGCCAGGGGCAAGGCAATGCAGGAAACGCCTTGGGGCACGCCGCTGATCTGCTGCGGCCAGGTATCGAGCTTGCCGACGAACAGCAGTTTGGCTTCGCTGTGCTCCAGCACGTAACGCACAGTCTCGGCGGTCTCTGTCGGGAAGATGGCGACGGTGGTGTAGCCGGCCATCCAGATCGCGAGTTCGGTCATGAAAAAGTGTGCACAGTTCTTCGACAGCAACGCAATGCGGGCTCCCGGCTCGAAGCCGCAACTGCGCAGATGGGTGGCCATGCGCCGCGATTGATCCAGTGTCTGCGCCCAGGTGTAGTCCTTCACCTGACCCTTGCCAATGGGCTGTGTCAGGAAGACCCTGTCGGCATAGTTGGCCTCGTGGTCGTAGACGTAATCGAGAATCAGCTTCGGTGTTGTCATGGTGTCTCCATTTTTGCTGCCTGTAATTGATCACGGGTCTTTTGTGCCTCACGGCGCGCCGCTTGCATGTAGTCTGCGCCACTTGAAGCATAGAGTATGGCGCGCGACGAGTTGACGACAATCGGCGCCATTGTTTCACCGTCCCGCTCGCGCCATCCAGCCCGCACTGTCGCGACCGCGTCACCGCCCTGGGCACCAACACCAGGGATCAGCAGTGGCAGGGTTGGCGCAACCAGGCGGACCCGTTCGATCTCGGCCGGGTAAGTGGCACCGACCACCAGCCCTAACTGACCGTTCAGGTTCCATGGCCCTTGCGCCAGCCGCGCCACATGCTCGTACAACAGTGGTTCACCCGGCACACTTGAGAGTCGCTGATTCTGCAAATCGTCGCCGCCAGGATTGGACGTGCGACACAGCAGGAAAGCGCCTTTGCCGTGGTACTTGAGGTAGGGTTGCACCGAATCAAAACCCATGAAAGGCGACAGGGTCACTGCGTCAGCACCGTAACGCTCAAAGGCCTCGATGGCGTACTGCTCGGCGGTGCTGCCGATATCGCCCCGCTTGGCATCCAGAATCACCGGGACCCGAGGCGCCGCGCGACGCATGTGAGCCATCAGGCGTTCGAGTTGCTGCTCGGCGCGATGTGCCGCAAAGTAGGCGATCTGCGGCTTGAAGGCGATCACCAGGTCGGCCGTCGCATCGACGATGGCGGCACAAAAATCATAAATCCGGCTGGCGTCGCCACGCAGACCTGTTGGAAACCTGGCCGGATCAGGATCGAGCCCGACGCACAGCAGGGAAGCGTTTTCGCGCTCGGCGGCGCTCAGCATATCGCGGAAGTTCATGACTGCATTGTAGGAATATGATCGCCCTTCCATGCCCATTGCCTCATCCCACCTGCAATCCTATTGGCACCTGCTCACGCGATTGGGAGAAGTGCAGATTCTGCTACCGGCGGCATTGCTGGCCATGCTTGTATTGGCGCACCGCGCCGACACACGCCCGCTGGCCACGATCTGGCTGGGCTTGCTGGGCCTGACGACGCTGCTGACAACGGCAAGCAAGATTGCCTTCATTGGCTGGGGAATTGGCAGCGCCTGGCTGGACTTCACCGGCATTTCAGGTCACACGATGTTCGCCGCTGCCGTCTATCCCTTGCTGCTGGGTACCCTGACCTCACGCCTGCCGCCATGGGGCCAAAAGGCGGCGGTTGCAGCGGGCTATGCGCTGGCCCTGCTGGTCGGCGTGTCGCGCCTGGAGGTCGGCGCCCACTCGGTCTCTGAAGTTGTGGTCGGGCTGCTGTTGGGCGGTGCAGCCAGTGCTCTTGCCATAGCCAGCGCGGGTTTGCCCAGAGCACGGATCGGCGCAAGCTTGACGGTGCTGGTTGCGCTGTGGATAGTGCTCACACCGGTTCACGTGCCCCCTTTGCAAACGCACTCGCTGGTGACGCGACTGGCACTCAGTTTGTCAGGCAGTCCTGTTCCACATACCCGGCATGCCATGCTACTTGGCGTGCCGGGTCACTGAGGTACTCACTCCGGTGCCATGGCGTCCCAGGCCTTGAGCACTTCGGCCACGTACATCAAGGCCGGACCGCCCCCCATATAAACGCAAACGCTGAGCATTTCTTCCAGTTCGGCGCGCGTGCACTGCAGTTTGCGCAAAGCCTTGACATGAAAGCCGATACAGCCTGAGCAATGCTGCGTGACGCCAATGGCCAGCGCAATCAGTTCCTTGGTTTTGGCGTTGAGCGTTCCATCGGCCATCGAGGCGCGCGCCAATTGTCCAAAGCCGAGCATGGCCTCAGACTGGGATTTTCTGAACGGAGCCAGGTTCTGATTGATGTTTTGGATCAGCGTGACATGGTCAAAGGTACTCATTGGATTTCAAGTCCGGCAAGGGAGAAAAACTATCGGCATTCCTGCTTCGGGCACCCGTCCGGGCGCTCGTTGGCAGGCAAGGGGCACCGGTTAACTTCAAAAGGCGACATGGCAAGCAAGGTGGTCAAGCCACTGGACAACAGCGTGATGACCCAAAAGACAAAAAAGGCGACGCTGTAAACACCCTGGCGCGACAACTCAAGAGGATGGCCGAACCACTGCAGGTCCTGCGGATCGACCATGCCAAAGACCAGCACTTCAAGAACGCCAGCCATCAAGAAAGCCGGCCAGGCAACCCACATCAATCGCTGCGAGAACATAGTTTCAACTCCTTAACGAGGGACCAAGAATACCGACTTTTCTGTCAAGTGTCCTGGCGCATCAAGAGATTCAATATCAAAGGCAATCGCGTGCGAGCCGGGCGTCATGTCCTGCATCGGTACCTGCAGGCGTACCGTCACCCAGCGCGCCTGAGTTGACTCCACCAGCACCACGTTCTCTGTGCTGAGTTTGAGTCCGGCCAAGCCACCGGCGGTGATTCTGTAGCGCTGATTCGATTCTGTGGCGTTCATGATCTGCAGCCGGTAGACGTTCTCGATGTTGTCTCCATCCACGATGCGTGCCATGACGCCACGGTCGCGTACGACATCGACCTTGAACAGGGTGCGCAGGTTCAGGCTCACGAGCATGGCCAGTACGATGGAGCCCAGGATGGTGCTGTAGACCAGCACTCTGGGTCTGAAGACGTGGCGCAAGGTCTGGCTCTGGCTCCAGCCTTGTTTCATGGCGTTGTCGGTGGAGTATTTGACCAGTCCTCTGGCGTAGCCGATTCTGTCCATGACGGCATCACAGACGTCCACGCAGGCACCGCACCCTATGCATTCGTATTGCAGGCCTTTGCGGATGTCGATGCCGGTGGGGCAGACTTGTACGCACAAATTGCAGTCCACGCAGGCGCCCAGGTTGAGTGTCTTGGGGTCGGCTTTGCGTGAGCGTGCTCCTCTGGGCTCACCACGCTCTTTGTCGTAGGTGACGATCAGCGTGTCTTTGTCGAACATGGCGCTCTGGAAGCGCGCATAGGGACACATGTGTTTGCAGACCTGCTCGCGCATGAAGCCGGCGTTGCCGTAGGTGGCAAAGCCATAGAAGAAGGTCCAGAAGGTTTCCCAGGGTCCCAGGTTCATCTGCACGAATTCGCCTGCGAATTGTCTGATCGGACTGAAGTAGCCGACGAAGGTGAAGCCGGTCCACAGGGCGACGGCTATCCAGATGATGTGTTTGAGTGTCTTGCGCGCCGCTTTCTCCAGGCCCCAGTTCTGGCCGTCGCGGCGCATGCGCGCGGTGCGATCACCTTCGACCTGCTTTTCTATCCACATGAAGACTTCGGTGTAGACCGTTTGCGGGCAGGCGTAGCCACACCACAGGCGCCCGGCAACCGCCGTGAAGAGAAACAGCGAGAGGGCCGAGATGACCATCAGGCCGGTCAGATAAATGAAGTCCTGCGGGTACAGAACCAGACCGAAGATGTAGAAGCGTCTGGCTCCCAGATCAAACAGGACGGCCTGGCGCTGCCCGAATTCGAGCCAGGGCAAGCCGTAGAAGATGATCTGGGTCAGCCAGACCATGCCCCAGCGCCACTTGGAGAACAAGCCCGAGACGCTGCGCGGGTAGATTCTCTGGTGCGCTGCGTACAGCGATATCAACTCCCCATCAGATCCTTCGGCGAGGATAGGGATGATCTTCTTTGAACCGGGATTCTGATTGCTCACTCGCTATCCTCAAACACCTGCATTTTTCGCATCTTCAGCCATCTTTCGCCTGAAAAATGCCCGGAACCAGACCGCCATTCCAAGCATGAATGCGATCACGCCAACGCTCATCAGTCCATAGTCGGTAGTAAACAGATCCATAAGCATCTTCATGGTGGGATTCCTTGATTGGTTATGTGTCTGAACTATACCCCCACCGGTATGAATCGCACTGACGTGCGTCAACCGATGTGGATATTGAGCTCAATTGGCTATCCAGGCAAAAGCCCTGGCCAGCATCAGCACGGCAACCAGCAAACAAAACCAGGCAAAGGCCTGCTGCAGCCGTGCGGCATCCAGTTTGTTCGCCAATTGCCGACCCGCCAGCAGGGCCGTCGAGGCGCCGGCCGCGAACGGTAAAGCCACCGCCCATAGCACGGGCCCATGCAGTGCCGCGGCCACCACGCCGCTGGTGGAAACGAGTGCGATCACGGCCAGCGAGGTGGCTTGAATGCTGCGGATCTCCAGATCCGAATAGCGCCGCAAGGCCGGAACGATGACAAAACCACCTCCGACACCGAGCAGACCGCTAAGCAGACCTGCGATCACACCGGTACCAGCCAGCGCGCGCGCGCAAGGGCGTGTCCATATCAAACGCTGATCCACCGGACTGGCGTGACACAGCACGGAATCTGCCAGCGTGGCAGCAGGTGTCGGGCGTTGGAGCATGCGCCAGGCGGTGTACATCAGGACCACCGCAAACGCCCCCAACAGCGGACGATTCGGCAAGCGCTGAGCCAGCGCGACGCCTAGCGGAGCCATCACCATGCCAACGACTCCAATCAAGGCCGCCGCGCGGTAGCGCACGATGCCCTGACGCAGGCCCAGCACCGCCCCCAATACAGCGGCCAAGCCCACCGCCACCAGACCGACAGGCGCCGCCTGTTGCACGGGCAAGTGCAGGCCAAATACCAGCAGCGGGATCGACAGCACGCCGCCGCCCGCACCCGTGAGCGCCATCACCAATCCGATCAGTGCACCCAATATCATGGCCAGCGCGAGCGTTTCCATCTTCAGACTTTCAAAGGGCGTTGACGGGAATCTTCAGATAACTCACGCCATTGCTCTCGGGCTTGGGCAGCTTGCCGGCACGCAGGTTGACCTGAACTGCCGGCAGGATCAGCAGTGGCATCGCCAGTGTCTTGTCGCGCTCCGAACGCATGCTGACAAATTCGGCCTCGGTCACGCCGTCGTGGACGTGGATGTTGCTTGCACGTTGTGCGCTCACGCTGGTCACCCATGCCGGCGCGCGACCCGCTGGCGGGTAGTCATGGCACATGTGAAGTCGGGTTCCGGCAGGCAGCGCCAGTATGCGCTGAATCGAACGGTAGAGCGTGGCAGCGTCACCGCCGGGAAAATCGCAGCGCGCAGATCCGTAGTCCGGCATGAACAAGGTGTCGCCAACAAAGGCGTCGTACCCGATCACAAAAGTGTGGCAGGCCGGTGTGTGCCCCGGTGTCTGCATGACATGAAGCTGCAACTCGCCGATCCGGATCACATCGCCATCATCGAGCAGTTGATCGAAGTCCCTTCCGTCGGTGTCCATGTCCTGGTCATTGAATATGCGTCGGAACACGGCCTGCACTTCACAGATCTGACGACCTATGGCAACTTTACCTCCCAGCCTTTCCTTCAGATAGGGTGCGGCGGAGAGGTGATCAGCATGCGCATGGGTTTCCAGCAGCCACTGCAGTTGCAGGCCTTGTTGCCGGATGCGATCCAGAACCCGGTCGGCACTGGCGTGAGTTGTTCGACCGGATTTGGGGTCGTAATCCAGCACACTGTCGATCACAGCAGCACAACGGCTTACGGGGTCTGAAACCAGGTGCGTCACGGTCGCTGTGGCCGGGTCAAAGAAAGACTCGATCATGGAATCCTGCATGCTGCTCCTGCGAATACGCCAAGGGGGTTGAACTCGACCGTCATGCTACGCCAAAGCTTACAGCGCGCGCCCTTCACCAGCCTCTTCCACTGTGCGGCCCTCGCGGATATGGTAAATCCTCTTGAAAGTCGGAATGATCTTTTCATCGTGCGTCACCACGATGATGGCAGTGCGTGACTGGCGGGCCATGCGGTTCAGGATGCGCATCACGCTCAGAGCGCGTTCACTGTCCAGCGGAGCGGTAGGTTCATCGGCCAGGATGACCGGCGGCCGATTTGCCAAGGCCCGCGCAATGGAGACGCGCTGTTGCTCGCCACCGGAGAGCTGCGAGGGCTGCGCTTGTGCCCTGTGCGCAACGTCGAGTTCCGCAAGCAACTCCAGCGCACGCGCCCTGGCTTTCGCATTGGGCATCCCGGTCAGCATCGGCAACAGGGCAACGTTGTCTGTCACGTCCAGAAACGGAATCAGGTAAGGCGCCTGAAACACGAAACCAATGCTATCGCGGCGCAGCGCGCGAAGGTCCCTGGTTCTCCAGGCACCTTCGTAGATCGTCTGCCCGCCCAGCACCATGCGTCCTGCCGTCGGTTCAAGAATGGCGCCCAGACACTTGAGCAAGGTGGTCTTGCCCGAACCCGACGGCCCGACCAGCCCGACCACTTCGCCCGGACCCACGGTCATATCCACACTCTTGAGCGCTTCGACGGCGGTATCGCCCTCGCCGTACACCTTGCGCAAACCTTCGATGACGATACCTCCTTGCCCGGTTGCCATCTTCATCCTCCAATGGCGTCGGCCGGATTGACCTTGATGGCGATGCGTATGGCCAGTGTGCTGGCCAGCGCGCAAATCAGCATCACGACCATGAACCCTGTGACGGCGTCTCCTTGTTCCAGCAACACAAACTTGGGGAAGATGGGTGCCCACAAGGTTGCCGCAAATTTGCCCACAAGAAAGCCGATCAGGCCAAGTCCCAGGGCCTGCTGCAAGATCATCGAGGCAATCGTCGCATTGCTGGTCCCTATGAGCTTGAGCACCGCAATTTCGCGTATCTTGCCCATGGTCATGGTGTAGATGATGAAGGCAACGATAGCCGCGCTGACGATGGCCA
>CAIYGK010000286.1 GCA_903925725.1 uncultured beta proteobacterium
AGGCCGGCATTTGAAATCCGCAGGCGAACCCAGCGGCTTTCAGATTCGACCCAGAAACGGCGGTATTGCAGGTTCGGCAGGAACCGGCGCTTGGTTTTGTTGTTGGCGTGGGAAACCTTGTTCCCAACCATCGGGCCTTTGCCCGTGACTTCACATACGCGTGCCATTTGGACACTCCAGAGAAAAAATTAACAGCTTTCGCCGCACCTCGCCACACTGCTGCGTGGCGGTAAAGAGATTTTCCGGCCGCCCCAAGCCCGGTATGGACTGGGCGTGAGGAAGGCCGGAAACGAGGAGGATTATAGCGGCTTCAGCCTTGTTCCAGAAAGCGCTGGGCATCCAGCGCTGCCATGCAGCCTGTGCCGGCGCTCGTGATCGCCTGCCGGTAGATGTGGTCCTGCACGTCGCCGGCAGCGAAGATGCCGGGTACGCTGGTCATGGTGGCAAAGCCGCTGGAGCCGCCCTGGGTCACGATGTAGCCGCCCGCCATAGTGAGCTGGCCCTGGAAAATTTCGGTATTGGGAGCATGACCGATGGCAATAAAGCAGCCTTGCAAAGGCAGGTCTTCGGTCTTGCCGGAGTTGACGTTCTTCAGACGCACACCAGTCACGCCGCCGGTGTCACCCAGAACTTCATCGAGTGTGCAAAAGGTTTTCAGTTCAATCTTGCCCGCGCTGACCTTTTCCATCAGTTTGTCGATCATGATGGGTTCGGCCTTGAACTTGTCGCGCCTGTGGATCAGGATGACCTTGCTGGCGATGTTGGACAGATAGAGCGCCTCTTCGACGGCTGTATTGCCGCCCCCGACGACGCAGCAGACCTGGTCCCGGTAGAAAAAACCGTCGCAGGTGGCACAGCCGGAGACGCCGCGCCCCATGAAGGCTGCCTCCGACGGCAGCCCCAGGTATTTGGCCGATGCTCCGGTGGCAAGAATGAGCGCGTCGCAGGTGTAGCTGCCACTGTCGCCATGCAGCGTGAACGGACGCTTCTGGAAATCGACACCATGGATGTGATCGAAGACGATTTCGGTCTTGAAGCGCTCTGCGTGCGCCAGAAAGCGCTGCATCAGGTCGGGCCCTTGCACGCCGTCAACGTCGGCCGGCCAGTTATCGACCTCGGTCGTGGTCATCAGCTGGCCACCCTGGGCGATGCCGGTAATGAGTAGCGGCTTGAGGTTGGCGCGTGCCGCATAAATCGCTGCCGTGTAGCCGGCTGGACCGGAGCCGAGAATCAGGACTTGGACATGTCGGATCGTGGACATTGTGAACGCTTTCTTGAATTAAGTTGCAGGGCCCGTGTACAGTTGGGCGTAGTATGACCTATTCACTCAATACTTTGACGTCGTCCAATGCAGCGCAGACTCCGGAACGCTCGGGCTGGAGGCGTTTTGCGGACGAATTTGGCCTGACGGTGGGCGCGGTTCTGCTTGTCTTCTGGGTGCTTGCGCTGTTGACTTACTCGTCGCAGGATGCCGCCTGGTCCACGTCCGGCGCTGGCACAGCGATTCAAAACCGGGGTGGTTTGCTCGGCTCCTGGCTGGCTGATGGGAGCTACTTTCTGTTCGGGTTTTCAGCCTGGTGGTGTGTTGCGGCCGGATTTCGCGTCTGGCTTTCAGGTTTGGCGCGCTGGCTGCGAGGTCACGACCTGCTGTCCAGGCCAGCGGAACCAGCCGGGCGGCTGGCATCCGGTCTCAACTCCAGGCGAGTGGCATTCTGGTGCGGACTGGCCTTGCTGCTGTGCGCCAGTGCCGCACTCGAATGGTCGCGTTTGTACAGCCTGGAAGCACGCCTGCCTGGACACGGCGGTGGCGTTTTGGGCTACTTTGTTGGCCCGCTGAGCGTTCGCCTCTTCGGCTTTGTTGGATCGGCACTGATCACCCTCGCCTTGGCGCTGGTGGGGGCGGCACTCGTGTTTCGCTTCTCCTGGGCTCAGGTGGCAGAGCGTCTGGGCGGTTGGCTCTATTTTCAGATCGATTCGCGACGCGAAAAGCGTGAGCTTGAACAGGACATGGCGCTCGGGCAGCAGGCTATGCGCGAACGTGAGGAGGTGGTGATCGAGGAGCACGAGGAACTGGTCGAGCAACACCCCGTTCCTCTGAGAATCGAGCCCGTGCTGGCCGATGTGCCCAAGAGCGAGCGAGTGGCAAAGGAGCGGCAAAAGCCTCTGTTTGTCGAGTTGCCCGACAGCCGCTTGCCGCAGGTTGACCTGCTCGACGGAGCCCTGCTGCGACAGGAGACGGTTTCGTCCGAGACGTTGGAGATGACGAGCCGGATGATCGAGAGGAGGCTGAAGGATTTTGGCGTTGAAGTGCGTGTCGTGCTGGCCCAACCGGGGCCAGTGATCACGCGCTACGAGATCGAGCCTGCGGTTGGCGTGAAGGGCTCGCAGATTGTTGGTCTGGCCAAGGACCTGGCGCGCTCGCTCAGTCTGGTGTCGATCCGGGTCGTGGAGACGATTCCTGGCAAGAATCACATGGCGCTCGAGTTGCCCAACGCCAAGCGCCAATCGATCAAGCTCTCTGAAATTCTGGGCTCGCAGATCTACAACGAAGCCAAGTCCATGCTGACCGTGGGTCTGGGCAAGGACATCGTTGGCAACCCGATTGTTGCGGATCTGGCGAAGATGCCGCATGTGCTGGTGGCGGGTACCACCGGCTCTGGTAAATCGGTGGGCATCAATGCCATGATTCTGAGCTTGCTGTACAAGGCCGAGGCCAG
>CAIYGK010000287.1 GCA_903925725.1 uncultured beta proteobacterium
AGGCCTTGAAGACCGAGCTTGCCAGCGGCAGCGTCAAGGAGATTCGCGGGCAAGGCCTGATGCTGGGAATTGAGTTAGCCAAACCTTGTGCCGCGCTGGTCGGCCAGTGCGCAAGCAGTGGCCTCTTGATCAGCGTCACCGCCGACAGCGTGATCCGGCTTGTGCCGCCACTGATCCTGAGTCGCACCGAGGCCGATGAAATCGTGAGCATTCTGTGTCCGCTGATCAAGAAGTACCTCTCGGAGCAAGCATGAACAAGGCTTTGAGCAGCGCCAGCGCACCGCTGCGGCACTACCTCCAGTTCAGTGATGTGAGCGCCGCTGACTATGGCTACCTGTTTGAGCGCACCGCACTCATCAAGAGGAAATTCAAGGCCTATGAGCGTCACCAACCGCTGATCGACAGAACGCTGGCCATGATTTTCGAGAAGGCATCAACCCGGACCCGGGTCAGTTTCGAAGCCGGCATGTACCAGATGGGTGGCAGCGTGGTGCACCTCACGACGGCTGACAGTCAACTCGGGCGTTCCGAGCCAATCGAAGACAGTGCCAAAGTCATCAGCCGGATGGTGGACCTGATCATGATCCGCACGTACGAGCAGACGAAGATAGAGCGCTTTGCCGAGCACTCGCGCGTGCCTGTGATCAACGGTCTGACCAATGAGTTTCACCCCTGCCAGATTCTGGCGGATATCTTCACCTACATTGAACACCGGGGCTCTATCAAAGGCAAGACGGTGGCCTGGGTCGGCGATGGAAACAACATGGCAAACACCTGGCTGCAGGCCAGCGAGATTCTGGGTTTCAAGGTGCACGTGAGCACCCCTGGCGGCTACGAAGTTGACCAGTCGATCGCCGGATTGCGCTCAGCCGAAAGCTATCAGGTCTTCAATTCCCAGCATCAGGCCTTGCCCGCGAATCTCCTTGACGCTGCCGCTGGCAAGCTCGGTCTTCAAGGCCTGCGCCAGGGCACCAGCGAGATGCGCGCCAACCTGCGTGGCGTTGACCAGCAAGCCTTCTTCTTCCATGATGCGTATCGTCTCCACGCCGGCACGCATGGCCAGCGGATTTCCGCCAAAGGTGGTGCCGTGGTTGCCAACCTGGAAGATGTTGGCCGCCTTAGGGCCTGCCACGACAGCGCCGATCGGCACCCCGGAACCCAGCCCTTTGGCAAGCGGCATCACATCGGGCGTGATACCGGCCCACTGGTGCGCGAACCACTTTCCGGTGCGCCCCATGCCGCACTGAACCTCGTCGATCATGAGCAGCCAATTGCGCTCGTCGCACAGCTGGCGCACCGCCCGAAGGTAGTCCGGGTGCATCGCATGAATACCGCCTTCACCCTGAATAGCCTCAAAGAAGACAGCGACGACGTTCGGATTGTTGGCGGTGGCCGCCCGCAGACTGTCCATATTGTTCAGCGGCACCCGGATGAACCCCTCCACCAGCGGACCGAAACCGGCCTGGATCTTTGGGTTGCCGGTGGCACTCAGGGTGGCGATGGAGCGCCCATGAAACGCCTTCTCGTAGACCACGATCTCGGGCCGCTCTATGCCCTTGTCATGACCGAACTTGCGCGCCAGTTTGAGTGCAGCCTCGTTGGCTTCCAGCCCTGTCGAGCAGAAGAACACGTTGGTCATGCCGGAGAGCTCGACGAGTTTTTTGGCCAGTACTTCCTGGTTCGGTACGTGGTAGTAGTTGGAAGTGTGAATCAGTTTGCTCAACTGGTCCTGCAGCGCCGGCACCAGTTTGGGGTGGTTGTGCCCCAGCGTGTTGACCGCGATGCCACCCAGGGCGTCCAGATATTGCTTGCCATTGACGTCCCAGACACGGCAACCCTGGCCATGCGAGAGGGCGATCGGCACGCGCCCGTAGGTGTTCATGACGTGGGGCGAAGCAGCTTCAATGAAAGGGGCGGCGCTCATAAGATCTCCAAAAGCAAGACGGCCCGTTCAATGGCGGGCCGTTGAAGCGTGATTTTATGCGCTTCTTGAGATAGTGGCCGGTAATTCCGGAAGTCAATCACCCGACTGATTTGAGCTTGAAGGCGGCTGCTTCATAGACTGCCAAGGTACGCTGGCAGTTTTCCAGTGTTCGGTGCGTTCCATCGACGTCGATATCTTCGTCATCGGCAATGTCTGCAAGGCGATAACTCTTTCGATTTGGCCACGCTGTCCGTGCCATTTTCAATGCGCAAGACACCCGATTGCTTATCGGCGTCGTATTGCATCTGGCGGTCGCGGCGTTTAGAAACGTCTTCTTGAGTTCGGCATCAAATGAAACAAGTCGAGCTCTTTAAAGTCCGACGTGATTGAGG
>CAIYGK010000288.1 GCA_903925725.1 uncultured beta proteobacterium
AGCACCTTGACAGTCGCCGCATCATCCCGCTTTATGGCGTTAAAAAAATCATCATAAGACCCGGCAAATACCGATGAATATCCAATAAATACAATTAGATAAAACGCATATCTAAAGTAATGCATGATACTGATGCCCCCCCTCAACTGGTCACAACGCGCTTGAACAAGGCTTCGAAATTGCGGCTGGTCATTTCGGCCATCTGCTCAATTGAACAAGTTCTCAGTCGCGCCAGTTCGGCAGCCACGTAGGGCACATAAGAAGGATTGTTGATCTTGCCGCGGTATGGAACAGGTGCAAGATAAGGGCTGTCAGTCTCGATCAGAAGTCGATCAAGTGGAACAAAAGACGCAACATCTCGCAGATCCTGAGCGTTCTTGAAGGTCAAAATTCCGGAAAACGAAATATAAAAGCCCATATCAAGCGCAGAGCGCGCCACAGCTGCGGTCTCGGTAAAGCAATGAAACACCCCGCCAGCGCAACCCGGCGAGCCATCTTCACCCTCCTCTCGCAATGTGGCCAGCGTGTCTGCCGAAGCGGACCGGGTGTGCACCACCAGCGGCAATCCACTCAGGCGAGCCGCCCGGATATGGGTGCGAAACCGTTCGCGTTGCCAGGCCATGTCGGCCACACTGCGCTCTCCCAGCCTGTAGTAGTCAAGCCCGGTTTCACCGATGCCAACAACACGCGGATGCTTCGCCAATCTCAATAGATCGTGCAAGCCGGGCTCTGCGATCCCCTCGTTTTCCGGATGCACGCCCACGGTGGCCCAAATATTGCCGTACCGCTGCGCCAGGCCAAGGACACTGTCAAATTCTTCCAGGGTCGTGCAGATGCACAGAGCGCGGTCAACCAGCGCACTGTGCATTGCATCGAGCAACGCGGGCATTTGCGTGGCCAACTCGGGAGATGTCAAATGGCAGTGGGAATCAGTGAACATGGCCGGGTACTTGACGCAGGGCCAACCCCTGTCTTAAACAGTTTGAGTCTGACGATCCGATGCCAGCAGATTGCCCAATAGCAACTCGATCTTTTCACGTAGCGCCTGCGCCCTCGGTCCTTCCGGAAAGCGAATGCCGACGCCCTGTGTACGGTTGTTGGCAGCCCTCGCAGGCGTGATCCACGCAACTTTCCCGGCCACTGGATAGCGCTGCGGATCATCCGGCAAGGACAGCAGCACGTAAACGTCGTCACCGAGTTTGTACTGGCGCAGTGAGGGAACAAAAATGCCACCCTCGGCAAACAAGGGGATATACGCTGCGTACAGGGCAGCTTTCTCTTTGATCGCCAACTGAATGACACTGGGGCGCGGGCTGGATAACATGGAAGTACTTGTCGGCGGGAATTAGTGCGCTGAGTTTAGGGCGTTTTGCGCCTGACTCACAAGCGCCTCCATCATCAGGCCGGCATTAAACGGGTGTTCCGCAGTGCGCCTGCAATCTGCCAATGCTTGCGCCCAGCCGGTCAATGCGCTGATCGAGCCGCCTGCAGGCAACTCGGCGGCATCAAAGAATCGGGTGTCGCCCCCCACTTTACGCGCGATCAAGTCATGACAGAGCTTCTGCAGCGCATTGACCATTTGCGGCGGTGACCAGTCCTTGAAGATGCCCAGATCGCCGCTGGCAACCGCTCTTGGCAGCATAGCCCAGGACTGGCTATCAGCCCCAGACAGAAAGAACTCCAATGCATCCTGAGCACGGCCACCCGCCGCAAGCAGCGTCACTTTCGCCTGCTGCTCGCTCAAGCCCTGCTCCTGCAGCCAGGCCAGCGAAAAATCGGCGGCAGGCCACACCATCGTATGTGCCAGGCAGCGGCTTCTGATCGTCGGCAGCAACTGGTAAGCGGCATCGCTGGCCAGCACAAACCTGACAACGCCAGCCGGTTCTTCCAGCGTCTTGAGCAAGGCGTTGGCGGTAACCTGATTCATGCGTTCCGCAGGATAAATAAGTACCGCTTTGCCATGCCCTCGGGCACTGGTGCGTTGCGAAAATTCAACCGCATCGCGCATCGCCTCAACGCGGATTTCCTTGCTTGCCTTGCGCTTCTTGTCATCAATGTCGGCCTGTGCCGCTTCGCTGAGCGGCCAGCCCAGATCGATCATCACGGTCTCAGGCATCAGCACACACAGGTCCGCATGGGTACGGACATCGATGGCGTGGCAACTGCCGCATGCGCCGCATGCGCCCTGCGCCGATGGCTGCTCGCAGAGCCAGGCCCGTGCCAATGCCAGCGCCAGATCGTACTGACCCAGACCGGAAGGCCCTGCCAACAGCCAGGCATGACCACGCTGGGCCAGCAAAGACTTGCACTGCGCAACAATCCAGGGCGCTGATGCTTTCTTGTTGCTCATGCCAGCCAGCCCTTGCCCTGAACAGCCCGCAGGACCTGTAGCCAGACCAACTCGCGCGAGGAATTGGCATCAATGCGGGAGAAGCGCCCGGCACTGGCATTCATGCGCTGCAAATATCCTGCCGCCACGCGGGCGAAAAACTCAAGCGGCTGCGCTTCAAACTTGTCTGGTGCGCGCGTCAGCGCCAGGCGACTGGCTGCAATGGGCGCTGGCAGGTCAAACCAGATCGTCAGGTCGGGTTGGCGAATCGCTTGACCCTGGTCGTCCGGAATCGCCTGCACCATCTGCTCCAGCGCCGACAGAAGTTTCAGGTCGAAGCCCCGACCGGCCCCCTGGTAGGCGAAGCTGGCATCGGTGAAGCGGTCGCACAGCACCACGGCACCATCTGCCAGGGCTGGCTCGATCAACTGCTTCAGGTGATCGCGACGCGCTGCGAACACGAGCAAGGCTTCGGTCATTGCGTCCATCGCATCGTTGAGCACCAACGCGCGCAGTTTCTCCGCCAGGGGTGTGCCCCCTGGCTCACGCGTTAGGCTAACGGTCCTGCCCTGGGCTTGAAAAGCCTGCGCCAAAGCTTCGATATGGGTGGACTTGCCTGCACCGTCAATGCCCTCGAAACTGATGAAGAGACCGCCTGTTGTCATATGTCCTTGGTAGCTGTGTCAGTGCGAACGCTGGTATTTGTTGACTGCCCGATTGTGCTCTTCCAGACTGGCGCTGAATTCACTGCTGCCGTCGCCGCGCGCTACAAAATACAGCGCCTTGCCCGCAGCGGGTCGCACTGCGGCCAGCAAAGCCGGTTTGCCCGGCATGGCAATCGGGGTCGGCGGCAAGCCGGCACGCGTGTAGGTGTTCCAGGGCGTGTCAGTTTGCAGGTCACGCTTGTGCAGGTTGCCGTCAAAAGCATCGCCCAGTCCGTAGATCACGGTCGGGTCGGTCTGCAGCATCATGCCGATACGCAAGCGGTTCGCAAAAACCCCTGCAATCATGGGCCGGTCGCTGGCACGGCCGGTTTCTTTCTCCACGATGCTGGCCAGAATCAGCGCCTGCTCCGGCGTCTTCAGGGGCGTATCGGGCAATCGCTGGCGCCAGACCGCGTCGAGGTTCTTGTCCATGGCGCGCATCGCTCGTCTGAGCAGCGCCAGATCGCTGCTGCCCTTGGCGTAGGTATAGGTGTCCGGAAAAAATCGCCCTTCCGGATGCAGGCCCGGTCTTCCCAGCACTTTCATGATCATGTAATCCGGTAGTCCTTTTGACTCTGATTTAAGCTGTTCCGCTTTGGCCAAGGCTGCCTTGACCTGGCTGAAGTTCCACCCCTCTACCAGCGTGACAGCACGCAGCGCCTCTTCGCCACGCACCAGTTTTTGCAACAAACTGCGCGGACTCGCGCCGGCCTCGATCTCGTAGCTCCCTGCCCGGATCAGGCGTGCCTGCCCGGAAAGACGAAACCACCAATACAGCAGCGTCGGATTCACATCGACACCAGCATCACCGACCAGTTGCGCGACAGCGCGCACAGGCGTGCCGGGTTCAATCGACAGATCGACCGTTTCGCCTGACAAGCGCAGGTCCTGGTTGAGCCACCAGGCAGCGCTGCCCCCCAGCAATGCTGCCAGCACGGGGAACCACTTAACAAAGGTAAAAAAGCGACGCACAGCCCTACAGCCTTCTATGAATTCGACGCAGGATGATAATTCACCCCATGGAAAGCAAACTCAATGGCGTACTGCCACTGACACACCTGGGTGTCATCCGGGCCGAGGGGATTGACGCGGCCGCATTTCTGCATGGGCAACTGACGCAGGATATTTTGCAGCTTGGCATGTCCGAATGCAGGTTGGCCGCCTATTGTTCGGCACAGGGCCGGATGCTGGCGAGCTTTTACGTCATCAAGCGCAGTCCGACCGACATCTTGCTGATCTGCAGCAAGGACATACTGGCTGCCACACTGAAGAGCCTGTGCCGATTCGTCATGCGTTCCAAGGTCAAACTGCTCGACGCCAGCGCCGACTATGCGATCTTTGGTCTGGCTGGTGCGGTGCTTGAGGCCCTGGCCACAGGCGTACCTGCCCCATGGTCACGCCGCGACGAGGGCGAAGTCTCAGTCTTTGGTTTGTACGCGGCCCACGGTGTTGGGCGCGCCATGTGGCTGGCTCCTGCGGCGCTGGCGGCGCCCGCTGGCCCGAACCTGAGTTTGCGGGACTGGCTCTGGGGCGAGGTGCGTAGCGGTGTTGCCATGATCAGCGAGCCGATTGTGCAGGCCTTTGTACCGCAGATGCTCAATTATGAGTCGGTGGGTGGTGTCAATTTCAAGAAGGGCTGTTACCCGGGTCAGGAAGTGGTGGCGCGCAGCCAGTTTCGTGGCAGTTTGAAGCGCCGCGCCTTTCTGGCGCATTCAGGTTCGCCGATGAAGTCGGGAGACGAAGTGTTTCAGGAGTCCGATCCGGATCAGCCCTGCGGCATCGTGGCGCAAGCCGCCGAGTCGCCAACTGGCGGTTATGACGCGATTGTTTCGATCCTGATCTCGGCCTCGCAAGCTGGCGCTCTGCACCTCAGCTCAGTCAACGGCCCTCCGATGGATGCAACTGCAGCGCCCTACCCTTTGTTGACAGATATTTGATCGTTCAATCTGTCAAAGTGGGTGCGCCATCTCAATGTGCACGATGCCGGCTTCTTCAAAGGGTTCACCGCGCGGCACAAAGCCCATTCGTTCATAAAAGCCGCAGGCCGTTCGCTGTGCGTGCAGCAGCACCTCGCGGTCACCACGCTCAGTGGCCGCGCGAATCAGGGCTTGCAATACTTCGCGTCCCAGATGGGAGCCACGCAGCACGCGGCGGACGGCCATGCGGCCGATGCGGCCGACGCCCGGTGTGTGTTGCAGCAGTCGTCCGGTAGCTACGGCCAGGCCCATGCGGTTGCGCGCCAGCGCATGGATGGCGGTCTGGTCGGCGGCGTCCCATTCCATTTCGGCGGGGATGCGCTGCTCCTCTACAAACACCTCAGTGCGAAGCTTGCTGGCTTCCACCCCAAGTTCCTTCCACGTGCCGACCTCCATGCGGACCATGGACTCGCCCGCCTCATAAGCCAGCAAAATGTCTCTGAATGATGCAGGCACGGGCTTGGACTTCTGCGTTGCGGGGTCGGCAAAGACATAGACCAGATCGCAGGTGATCAATCGCTCCTCACCGCGGAAAATGGCGCACTTGTACAGCATGGATGAAGTGCCGATGCGCGCACACTTGATGCCTACATCGAGCTGATCGTCAAGCCGGGCTGATCCATGGTATTCCACGGTCGCCTTCTTCACGAACAGGTCACCCTCCAATGCATGCATGGTGATGTAGTACGGTAATGCAAGGGCGCGCCAGTAGTCAGCGATCGCCGTGTCAAAGTACATCAGGTAATGCGCATTGAAAACAATCTTTTGCAGATCCACTTCGGCCCAGCGCACCCGCAGGCGGTGAAAGAAGCGAAAATCGGTGCGTGTCATATCAGTCAGGGTTTTATCCTACACGGAAACTGCCATGGCACCAACATTGCTTGCCAAGTAGATTATGTCCATTCACGCCGCCCTGAACCACGTCACCCACTACAAATACGACCGGCTCGTCAATCTGGGTCCACAGGTCATCCGCCTGCGCCCGGCACCCCATTGCCGCAGCAAGATCATCTCGTATTCCCTCAAGGTGGAGCCGGCCCAGCACTTCATCAACTGGCAGCAGGATCCGTTTGCCAAT
>CAIYGK010000289.1 GCA_903925725.1 uncultured beta proteobacterium
TGGCAAGACAACAACCACCGTCAATCTGGCGGCTGGTCTTGCCAGAGTTGGGCAACGTGTCCTGATGGTTGATCTTGACCCGCAGGGCAATGCAACCATGGGCTCTGGTGTAGACAAGCGCCAACTCAAACTAACGGTTTACGATATTCTGCTTGAGGCTTCTACGATTGTTGAAGCCAAAGTAACAAGTGACAAGTTGATAGCGGGTGGCTGCGGCTATGACATAGTGGGAGCGAACCGCGAGTTGTCGGGCGCCGAGGTTGAACTGGTGGATCTGGAGCGTCGGGAAAAACGGCTGAAACAGGCGTTGACATCGGTTCAAGACGACTATGACTTCATTCTGATTGATTGCCCACCGTCGCTGTCCATGTTGACACTCAATGGCTTGTGTTGCGCGCACGGCGTAATTGTTCCAATGCAGTGCGAATATTTTGCGCTTGAGGGTTTAACAGATTTGGTCAATACGATCAAGCAGGTGCACGCAAATCTGAACCGGGAGCTCACCATCATCGGCTTGCTGCGAGTCATGTTTGATGCGCGCATCACTTTACAGCAGCAGGTCAGTGAACAGCTCAAGTCTCATTTTGGCAATAAGGTTTTCAATACAGTTATTCCGCGCAATGTGCGTTTGGCAGAGGCGCCAAGCTATGGTGTCCCGGGGGTGCTTTTTGACCCCTCAAGTAAGGGGGCACAGGCTTTTGTGGCGTTTGCCCAGGAAATGGTCGAGCGAATTAACAAACTCTAGCAAAATTGAAGCCTGCAGATGTACTGATCTTGCCTGGGTGGCAAAACTCCGGCCCTGCTCACTGGCAGAGCCGATGGGAATCGTCGTATGGATACGCACGCGTCGAACAGCACAACTGGATGCGCCCCCTTCGGGGAGACTGGATTGCCCGACTGGAAGAAGCGTTGCTGCCGCGCGGTCAACCGGCGTTGCTCGTGGCGCACAGCTTGGGTTGTCTCTTGGTAGCTGCATGGGCCGATTGCTCGCGCAACATCCACATGGTCAAGGCCGCCCTGCTGGTTGCACCGGGCGACTCGGAACGAGAAGAGTTGCGCCCGACGCTTGCCACATGGTCGCCCATTCCCCTGGAGAGGCTACCTTTCAAAACGATTTTGGTTGGCAGTCGCAATGATCCGTTTTGCACCGATTTGCGAGCACGCCAGTTGGCCCGCGCATGGGGGTCCGAATACATCGATTATGGATGCGCGGGGCATATCAATGCCGAGTCCAATCTGGGTGACTGGCCGCAGGGGCACGAATTGCTAAGCAGATGCAATCAGTTGGGGACAGACTTGAAGACCTGTTCCAAAAATAGTTGACAAGGAAGACGATGGTTACCAAAAAACCCAAAGGCCTAGGCCGTGGACTCGAAGCCTTGCTTGGACCCAATGTGAGCGACCGGGCTGCATTTGATGCCTCTGCCGGTAATCCGGTCAGCCCTGGTCAGCCAGCCTCGCTACTGCTTGCCGACATGCTCCCGGGTACGTACCAACCGCGAACCCGAATGGATGAGGGTGCCCTGTACGAACTGGCAGAGTCCATCAAGGCGCAAGGGATTTTGCAGCCGATACTGGTTCGTCAATTGCAGGATGGGCCGAATCAGGGGAAATACGAAATCATTGCCGGCGAACGTCGCTTTCGCGCTGCCAAACTTGCCGGTCTGGAAAGTGTTCCTGTGCTCGTGCGGGATGTACCAAACGAAGTTGCGGCGGCGATGGCGCTAATCGAGAATATTCAACGAGAAGATCTCAACCCATTGGAGGAGGCCCAAGGTTTGCAAAGGCTGGTAAAGGAGTTTGGGCTCACTCATGAACTGGCGGCACAAGCCGTTGGTCGCTCACGTAGCGCCGCCAGCAATTTGTTACGCTTGCTCAATCTGGCTGAACCGGTGCAAACCATGTTGATGGCCGGTGACCTTGACATGGGCCATGCTCGTGCGCTGCTTGCCCTGGACCGAGCGACGCAGATCACCGCGGCGAGTCAGATCAGTGCGCGCAAGATGTCGGTCCGGGAGGCCGAAAACCTTGTAAAGAAATTCGGCGCCGAGTTCACTTTGACTTCTGTCAAGCACAAGAAAGAGAAGTCACGCGACATCAAGCGTGTGGAAGAAGAGTTGTCAGACTTGCTTACCGCCGAGGTGGAGGTGCGCGTGAAGAAGCGCGTCAAGCGGGCAGGGCGCATGGAGGAAATTGGAGAAATTGGCATCCGGTTTTCTTCACTGGATGAACTCAATGGACTGATTGAGAAATTGGGACGCACTGCTGCTCATTGAATGCGAGCCAGATTGATGAACGAACTGACCTTGGTACTTCTGAGTCTTTGCGGCAAGCATCAGGGTGGCCTAAACTGGCGGCCAAAGAAATTTTTACATACCGGGGCAAGATCTTGAACTTACCTGACAGCAACCGCGAAAACGTTCCCGACTCAGTGCTGCAGGGAATGTCGGTCGTTGCTTTCGCCTTGGCCAAGTTGGCGGGTGCGCGCAGCTCTGATACGGCCAATCATATTTGGCGCATCCAGCAATACCTCAAGTCTCTGGCTCGGCACCTTCAAGAGCACCCAAGGTTTGCACCGATATTGACCGAGTCCTACATTGACCTGCTTTTTTTCTCGGCACCTCTGCACAATCTCGGCACGATCGGAATACCGGACTGGATTCTGCTCAAGCCGAGCCGATTGTCTTCAGCTGAGCTTGCTGTCATGAAGACTCACACCACACTGGCGCGCGATGTGATCGAGCAGATTGAGAAGACTTATGGCTACAAGGGAGAACCCTTCACAACTCTCAAGGAGATGGCGCACTCGCATCACGAAAGGTGGGATGGTGGTGGTTATCCGCAAGGACTGTCGGAAGAGCAGATCCCGCTAGCTGCCCGCTTGCTGGCCATAGCGGACGTATACGAAGGGCTGATTTCAAACCGGGTCTACAAGGTTGGCGTGCCTCATGATCAGGCGGTCGCCATCATCTTTCAAGGTCGGGGCAGCCATTTTGATCCCGATATCGTCGACGCCTTCATTGAAATCCAGGATGAATTCCGCGCCATCGCCCTTAGTTATGCCGATACCGACCAGGATATGCAGCGGATGATCGAGTACATGGCCAATGCCATCGCTGAAGAGGCCCAGTTACCGACCGATTAGAGTGTGAATATCTTGCCTGGATTCATGATGTTTTTCGGATCCAGTGCGCGTTTGATGGTTCGCATCATATCCATCGCTGCGACTCCCGCCTCAGACTCCAGAAAGACCATTTTGTGCAGGCCAACGCCGTGTTCGCCAGTACAAGTCCCTTCCAGCTTAAGAGCCCGTGTGACAAGTGCGTGATTGAGCTTTTCTGCCACGGCACGTTCGTCCGGATTATTGGGGTCAATCAAATAGCCGAAATGAAAGTTGCCGTCACCGACATGACCGACCAAAAAGTAAGGTATGCCGCTGGCGTCGGCCTCGACCACTGAATCAAGCAGACAATCTGCCAGACGCGAAATGGGGACGCAAGTATCGGTTGAAATGGCGCGACAGCCAGGTTTGGACTGAATCGCGCCAAAGTAGGCGTTGTGCCTGGCAGTCCACAAGCGCGTGCGCTCCTCCGGCGTGGTGGCCCACTCAAACGCAGTACCCCCAAAACCGCTAGCAATTTCCTGTACCGATTCTGCCTGTTCCTTGACGCTGATTGGGGAGCCATGGAACTCCATCAATAGCAACGGCTCCTCGCGCAAATTCAACTTCGAGTGAGCGTTGACCATGCGTACTGTGTTGCCATCAATTAACTCCACACGCGCGATAGGAATCCCCAGTTGAATGATTTGAATAGTGCTACGCACCGCCGCTTCGATGCTGGGGAAAGAACATATTGCCGCCGAGATCGCCTCGGGCAAGGGGAAAAGCTTGACCGTCACTTCGGTGATGATGCCCAACGTGCCCTCGGAGCCCACCATCAGGCGCGTCAGGTCGTAGCCGGCGCTGCTCTTTTTGGCGCGGGTGCCCGTGCGCATAACGTCGCCGCCGGCAGTTACCACCTTCAAGGCGAGGACGTTTTCACGCATCGTGCCATAGCGCACTGCGTTGGTACCGCTGGCTCGGGTCGCGCTCATGCCGCCCAAGGTGGCGTCGGCACCAGGGTCTATTGGAAAGAACAGGCCGGTGCTCTTGACCGCTTCATTGAGTTGTTTGCGCGTGACGCCTGCTTCTACGGTCACAGTCAGGTCTTCGGCATTGATCGTCAACACCCGATTCATTCGACTCACGTCGATACTTATGCCGCCCTGCACGGCAAGCAA
>CAIYGK010000290.1 GCA_903925725.1 uncultured beta proteobacterium
CGTACGGCCTCCATGATCTGGTCGCGCGTGAGCACACGCCCGGCGCGCTCGGCCAGTGCGACCAGCAGGTCAAACTGGTAGGAAGTCAGATCGCACGGCTGACCCGCGACACTCACCAAGCGGGCATCACGGTCGATTTCAAGGCTGCCAAAGCGCAGTTGTTTGCCAAGCTCGGCCGCGCCATCCACACGCCGGCGCAAAACAGCTCGAATGCGCGCGAGCAACTCGCGCGGCTCAAACGGCTTGGGCAGGTAATCGTCGGCGCCGATTTCAAGTCCGATGATGCGGTCCATTGCATCACCCTTGGCGGTCAACATCAGAACCGGCACCTGGGCGCGTGCGCCGGGCAGCGCGCGGATGCGCCTGCAAACTTCGAGTCCGTCCATGTCAGGCAGCATCAGGTCCAGGATCACCAGTTCGGGCGCCGTGTTCTGCACGGCCTGCAGGCCGCTGTGCCCATCGCCGGCATGACTGACCTCAAACCCGGACTGCCCCAGGTACTCGCCCACCATCTGCGCCAGGCGGGCATCATCTTCAATCATCAACAGGTGCTGGCTCATGGACGGCAGTCTACGGCAGCGCCCGTTTGCGCGCGGGCGGAATCGGTAAAGTTAGGTAAATTGCGCGAGGCCAGCCACACCAGCAGCAGCACGGGGACACCGAGTAAAGCGGTAGCCAGAAAGAAATTCTGGTAACCGAAGGCATCCACATAACGCCCCGAATAACCCGCCAGAAATTTCGGCGCCAGCAGCATCATGGAGCTGAACAGTGCGTACTGGGTGGCCGAGTATTTGAGATTGGTCAGGCTCGACAGGTAGGCAATAAAGGCCGCCGATGCGATGCCGCTGGAGAGGTTGTCGGCCGAGATGACGAAAATCAGAGACCTCACATCGTGGCCGCGCGTGAAGAGCCAGGCAAACAGCAGATTGCTCGCGGCGCTGAGAATGGCGCCGAGCATCAGCACCCGCATCACACCAAGGCGCAGCGCCATGGCGCCGCCAACAAAGGCGCCCACCAGCGTCATGATGACGCCGTAGATCTTGGTCACGGCTGCTACTTCGTCCTTGGTGTAGCCCATGTCCACATAGAACGGATTGGCCATGATGCCCATCACCACATCGCTGATGCGATAGATCGCAATCAGCGCCAGGATCAAGACGGCCTGTCGGCCATAGCGGCGCAGAAAATCGGCAAAGGGCTCGACCAGCGCGCCGCTCAGCCACTCGGCCAAATTTGCCGCCTTGGGCATGGGGCGGTGCGCCGGCTCAGGAGACAGCAGTACTGTCACCATGCCCAGCAGCATCGATGCCGCCATCACCAGGTAGGCACTCTGCCAGGCGCTGTGCTGGTAAACGGAAGGCCCCGCGACTTCTGCGCGTGCGGCCAACCAGAGCACGCCCGCACCCGCCCAGATCATGGCCAGCCGGTAACCGGTCTGGTAGGCCGCAGCCAGCGCCGCCTGACGATCGGTGTCGGCCGACTCGATGCGAAAAGCGTCGAGTGCAATGTCCTGAGTAGCCGAACCAAAGGCAACCGCGAGCGCCCCCCAGACCACCGGCTGCAGCGCCACGCGCGGGTCATTGAAGGACATCGCCACCAGTCCCGCCATCACCGCCAGCTGCGCCAGCAACAACCAACTGCGCCGCCGACCCAGCCAGCGCGTGAGCAGCGGAATCGGCAACCAGTCCACCAG
>CAIYGK010000291.1 GCA_903925725.1 uncultured beta proteobacterium
CAAGATGATAGGTATTCACCGCGCACGTTTTCTGGTGACCGGTGCCGCACCCATCTCGCCGGATCTGGTGCGCTGGTACCTTGCGCTCGGTGTGCCCATGCTCGAAGTCTGGGGCATGACAGAGACCTGTGGCGCCTCCACCGGCGTGCCGGCCCGACAGATCAAGCCCGGCTCCATCGGTCCGGCGGCGGACTTCAACGAAGTCAAACTCGAACCAGCCACCGGTGAAATTCTCGTGCGTGGCAAGAATGTTTTTGCCGGTTACCTGAACTTGCCGGAAAAGACCGCCGAAACCATAGACGCGGACGGCTGGCTGCACACTGGTGACGTCGGCGTGGTGGACGCAGATGGCTTTTACCGCATCACCGACCGCATGAAGGACATCATCATCACCGCTGGCGGCAAGAACGTCACGCCCAGCGAGCTGGAAAACGACCTGAAGTTCTCGCCCTACATCACCGATGCGGTGGTGATAGGCGACAAGCGGCCCTACCTTACCGTGATCATCATGATCGACCAGGAGAACGTCGAAAAATTCGCCCAGGACGAGGACGTGCCCTTTAGCAACTACGCCTCGCTGACCCGCGCCAGTGCGGTGCAGGTACTGATTCAGGCGGAAATCGATAGAGTCAACAAGAAGTTCGCCCGCGTCGAACAGATCAAGAAATTCTTTCTGCTGGAAACGCAGTTGACTGCGGAAGACGAAGAACTCACACCCACCATGAAGCTCAAGCGCAAGCTGGTGGAGAGCAAATATGCGGCCCGGATAGAGGCCATGTACCGTTGATTTTTTACAGGAGACAGACGATGAAAATTGCTTCAACCCTCGCCTTGGCGGCTCTCGCCTTCTCGGCTCACGTCCTCGGTGCCCAACAAGGCGTCAGCGACACGGAAATCGTGCTCGGCTCGATTCAGGATTTGTCGGGACCGCTGGCGGGTTTTGGCAAGCAGGACCGGCTTGGCATGATGCTGGCGGTTGACGAGATCAATGAGCAGGGCGGCATCAATGGCCGCAAGATTCGCCTGATCGTCGAAGACTCTGGCTACGATCCGAAGAAGGCCGTGCTGGCGGCACAAAAGCTGGTGAACCAGGACAAGATCTTCATGATGATGGGGCACATCGGCACGGCGCAGAACATGGCTGCCATGCCGGTGCAGTTCGAGAAGAACGTGATCAACTTCTTCCCGGTCACGGCGGCACGTGAAATGTACGAGCCCTTTCACAAACTCAAGTACTCTTTTGCCGCCACTTACTTTGACCAGATCCGCCGCGCCGTGCCGCAGATGGTGAAAGAAAAAGGCGTCAAAAAAGTTTGCACCATTTACCAGGATGACGACTTCGGCCTGGAAGTGCTACGCGGCGGGGAAGCGGGCCTGAAGTCCATCAACATGGACTACACGGAAAAGACCTCCTTCAAGCGCGGTGCTACCGACTTTTCATCGCAAGTGGCAAAGATGAAGGCGGCAGGCTGCGAACTGGTAGTGCTGGGCACCATCATCCGTGAGACCATAGGCACCATCGGCGAATCACGCAAGACCGGCCTCAACCCGGTGTTTCTCGGATCGAGTGCCGCCTACACCGATTTGATCCACAAGCTCGGTGGGAAAGCGATGGACGGCATGTACGCCACCATGACCGTGCAAAACCCCTACACCGACGAGGCCTCGCAACCAATCCGCTTCTGGGCCAACAAGTACAAGACCAAATTCAACGAAGACCCGGCCGTGTTCTCGGTCTATGGCTACATCATCATCAACACCTTCGCCAACGCCGCCACCAAAGCCGGCAAGAACCTGACGACCGACAGCTTCATCAAGGTGATGGACACGATGTCGATCCCGACCGACATCTTCGGCAGCGCACCCGCCACCTTCTCGGCCACCAAGCGACTGGGCAGCGACGCCTCGCGCCTTTCTCAGATTCAGGACGGCAAGTGGAAAGTGGTGGGGCCTTACATCGACGATGCGCCACCGGCCAAGAAGTAAGCTGCACTGCCCCTGGGCTTCAGTCGTTGAGTAGCCGTTCGCTGTCCGCCCTGAGGCGGGCGCCGAAAGTGGTGACAGCGCTTGAGGCGTGGCCCTGCGCCTCATACTGTCAAATACCCAGAAGTCGGCGCGGCCCACCCCAAGCGCTGCGGCCGTCGTCCTTGGTTCACGTAGTAAATGTCATTCGCGCGATCGGCAAGACTGCACCGGAAGCCGTCCTACAGAAGTTCAAATTGGTCGCCAGATTGCGGTCATTGCCTCCAGTAGACCTATGACTGCAGGGTGGTCGAGAATTCGATCAAAGGGATACCCGTGATCGACCAGTAGCGGGCATTTGGTTCAAGAGTTCCAAAGGAGACATTCACCAAGCATGCGGCTGTCGCAGCGGATATTCACGAGCCGAGATTGTGATCCCTCGACATACCTGCAGCAAGACACTTAGGCCTCGGCATCTGCACTGGTTGCATGATAAAAAAGTGGCACCGTGGTGCCACTAAGAACGGGACATTGCGTGACCCGTGCCCTTGGAAAGTTAGAGCTCAATTAGCGCGTCGGAACTAACAGACATTCAAGAAATTGAGCCAGCACATCAACTGCTTCTTCGCAGCGAAGTGTGAGAACGAACGGATCAGTCATTTTGATATTGGTGTATTCGGAGAGGCTCCGTTGAAAGAGAATTCAAGCCAATTTTGGATATAGGGTCTTATGGTTGAGTCGGACAGTAGCCAGAGTTTTTCAGGCTCAAGCCGGATAAGAAAGACGGCAACATCCGCCATTCGCGCCCGAGTGCACGTGCCCGAACGCGTGGGTATTGCGAGTGCGTCTACCAGGTGCGCCATCCACTCATCAATGTGCGGACCAGACACTTCGTGCACTGAAAGCGCTTCTGACAATCCAGTGGCCACAAGCGCGTCGTATTTGCCCGGTGCAAGCTCAGTTAACGCCAATTTCAGAGGCTCAGCTTTACTACTCAGCAGCAGTTTCTCCGTTGGGCTTCGCCATGCCACCAACGGATCATTGCCCGCGAACGCACCAATTTCTCTAGGCCACTGCAGTCCAATACCTTCAAGGCGATTCTGTGCGTCATTGCCTTGTGCAAGATGGCGCAGTGATGCGATGTGTATTCCCACCAATTCCCGATACTGGGGCACTTTCATATTACTGGTCTTAACCATTCAATCGCTCCCCTGCCGGGTCATAGAACGGCGTTGCCACAATTTCAGAAGGTATTGCCTGCCCGAGATACCAAGCGGTCAGCTTTTCCCCAACACGTTGTG
>CAIYGK010000292.1 GCA_903925725.1 uncultured beta proteobacterium
CGAATAGGCCACGATGCGCTTGATGTCGTTCTGGATAATGCCCAGGAAACCCATGAACAAGGCTGTGATGGCGCCAATCACCAACACAAAGTTGAGAGCCGTCTCACTCAATTCGAACAGCGGTGACATGCGAGTCACCATGAAAATACCGGCCGTCACCATGGTGGCGGCATGAATCAGTGCCGAGATCGGTGTCGGGCCTTCCATCGAATCCGGCAACCAAACGTGCAGCGGAAATTGCGCTGACTTGCCCATGGCGCCGATGAACAGACAAATGCAGATCACGGTGATAAGCATCCAGTCAGTCCCCGGGAAACTGAGTTTGGCGAGTTCCTCGGCTTTGGCAAAGGCTTCTGTGTAGTTGAGCGTGCCGGCAAAAGCGACGATCAGACCGATGCCCAGGATAAAGCCGAAGTCGCCAACCCGATTGACCAGGAACGCCTTCATGTTGGCAAAGATGGCGCTTGGCTTGTTGAACCAGAACCCGATCAGCAGATAGGACACGAGGCCTACCGCTTCCCAGCCGAAGAACAGCTGCAGCATGTTGTTACTCATTACCAGCATCAGCATGGAGAAGGTGAACAGCGAAATGTAGGCGAAGAAGCGGTTGTAGCCGTCATCTTCTTCCATGTAGCCAACGGTATAGATGTGGACCATCAGGGACACAAAGGTCACGACGCACATCATCATGGCGGTCAGTCCATCAACCAGAAAGCCAATCTCCATCTTCAGGCCACCCACCACCATCCAGGTGTACAGGGTCTCGTTGAACCGGGCACCGTCCAGCGCCACGCTCTTGAGCGTCATGGCAGACAGGATGAAAGACAGCAGGACGCTGAAGATCGTCAGCGAATGCGACATGCGCCGACCGATCCAGTTGCCACCAAACTTGGTGCCCAGAATACCGGCAGCCAGCGATCCCACCAGCGGTGCCAGCGGTACCGCGAGAAGCGTCGAAACAGAAAGGGTTTGACTCATCTTATTAACCCTTGAGCATATTGAGTTCGTCCACGTTGATGCTTGATCTGTTACGGAACAGGAGCACCAGAATGGCCAAGCCGATGGCCGACTCGGCAGCAGCGACCGTCAGAATAAAGAATACGAAGATCTGTCCGTGCATGTCGCCCAGGTAGTACGAGAATGCGACGAAATTCGTGTTCACCGCCAGCAGCATCAGCTCAATCGCCATCAACAGGACAATCAGGTTCTTGCGGTTGAGAAAGATACCGATCACGGACAGCGCAAACAGCATGGCCCCGAGCGATAGAAAGTGTCCAAGAGTCAGGGTCATGCTTTGTTCTCCGCAGTAGGTGCAGCGCCCCCAGCATCGACTGGCGCCGCCTGGGTGGATGCCATCTTGAGCACTGCCATCCGGTCTTTCGCCTTGACGCGGACCTGCGCCGTGGGACTGACATGCTTGCTGTCCTTGCGCTCGCGCAGTGCCAGCGCAATTGCCGCCACCATCGCCACAAGCAGTATGGCAGCAGCAATTTCAAGTGGGTAAAGGTACTGTGTGTAGAGCAGTTTGCCAAGCTCACGTGTGTTGGAAAGTTCAACAGTGGCCTTGCCCAACGCCGCCGCTGTGTGCGGCTCTTCATTGACCCGGAAGCCTCCCATCAGGACGGCAGCCATTTCCAGGGCAATCAGCACCCCCACGACGGCTGCCAGTGGAAAGTGCTTCCAGAAGCCCTGTCGCGCGCTATCCACATTGATATCAAGCATCATCACGACAAACAGGAACAGCACCATCACGGCCCCGACATAGACCAGCACCAGCGCAATGGCCAGGAATTCCGCCTTGAGCAACAGCCAGAGCGCAGCGGCCTGGAAAAACGCCAGTACAAGGTACAACACGGCATGCACCGGGTTGCGCGCAGTAATCACGCGAAAAGCTGCTATCAGCAGCAAAATCGCGAAGAAGTAGAAGAGACCGGTCTTGACGTCCATGTGTCGTTACTTTTTTTCGGTGGTGTTGGGGTTATAGGTAAGGCGTGACACGCTATCTGAATTTGGCATCAGCCGCTCTGGCAGCAGCGATCTGGCCTTCGTAGCGATCACCCACGGCGAGCAACATTTCTTTGGTGAAATACAGATCGCCCGGAGCTTCACCGTGGTACTCGAAAATGGAAGTTTCCACAATCGAGTCGACCGGACAGCTTTCTTCGCAAAAACCGCAGTAAATGCACTTGTTGTAATCAATGTCATAACGCGTTGTGCGCCTGGAGCCGTCGGCACGCACATCGGACTCAATGGTGATGGCCATGGCCGGGCATACCGCCTCGCACAGCTTGCAGGCAATGCAGCGCTCTTCGCCGTTGTCATAGCGACGCAGCGCGTGCAGACCACGAAAGCGTGGCGATAGCGGCGTCTTTTCTTCCGGGTACTCGAGCGTGATCTTGCTGCGAAAGGTGTACTTGCCGGTCAGAGCCAGCCCCTTGAACAACTCGCTCAACATGAAACTGGACAAAAAGTCCTTCAGCGAGAAGGAACCTTCGCTCGACGCTTCAACAGAACCTGAGGTGGTAGTAGACATAGACAGCTCGAATTACTTCCAAATGTTCCAGGGGGTCTGCATCCACAGGCCGACCACGACAAACCAGACCAGGGTAACGGGAATAAAGATCTTCCAGCCCAGATGCATGATCTGGTCATAGCGATAGCGCGGGAAGGAAACCCGCACCCAGATGAACATGGTGACCACAGCAAACGATTTGATACCCAACCAGATGAAGCCCGGTATCCAGTTGAAGACGACACTGTCAACCGGCGAGAGCCATCCTCCCAGGAACATGATGGTGGTCAACACAGACACGAGCCAGATATTGGCGTACTCCGCCATCTGGAACATCGCCCAGGACATGCCTGAGTATTCGACCATGTGGCCGGCAACGATTTCCGATTCGCCCTCGATCACGTCGAACGGCAGCCGGTTGGTTTCGGCCAGGCCGGAAACAAAGTAAACGACAAAGATCGGCAACAGTGACAACCAGTTCCAGGAAAGGAAACCGAGGCCCATCTGGGCAAAGTAGCCCTTGCCCTGCCCGGCGACGATGTCAGTCAGGTTCAAGCTGGCCGAAACCATCAACACCACGACCAGACAGAAGCCCATCGCAATTTCATAACTGACCATCTGGGAAGAAGCACGCAAGGCTCCCAGAAACGGGTACTTGGAATTGGACGACCAGCCTGAGATGATCACGCCGTAGACTTCCATGGAGGTCACCGCCATCAGGAACAGCAGGCCGGCATTGATGTTGGCGCATGCGATCTCCGGGCTGAAAGGCACCACCGCCCATGCAGCCATGGCCGGCATGACGGTCATGACCGGCCCCAGATAGAACAGGATCTTGTCGGCCGCCGCCGGCCTGAGAACCTCTTTGGTCATGAGCTTCAGCGCGTCGGCAATCGGTTGCAGCAAACCCCAGGGTCCGACACGGTTCGGGCCCATGCGAACCTGCGCCCAGCCCAGCAGTCGGCGCTCCCACAGCGTGGTGTAGGTCACGAGCCCCATCACCAGCATCAGAACCAGCACCACCTTGACCAGCGCCCAGATCACCGGCCAGGCCAGACCGGTCCACCAGGACGCTTCAAGCAAACCCTGACCCAGGGCAAATATGGTGTCAATCATGCCGTCACCTCCTGCGCAGCATTGCTTCGTTTGGCATCGGCCGTGAGTTGCAGACTTGTTGAGCGGCGCAGCAGACCATCAAGCGCATAAATGCCCGCGACCACCGGGGAGCCCGCAGCAGCCTTGAGATCGATCGCTGCCTGCGTTGCATTGCTGAGAATCCTGTCGGGCAACAGCGTCTGTCCCTGGTCCGGCAATCCACAGACCTTGGCGAGAACTTCCTGTGAGGACTCAAAGTCAAAACCCGGTATCTCCAGCAGATTGGCCAGAACGCGCAAGACTTTCCAGGCCGGCCGTGTTTCGCCCAGCGGCTTGACCACCGCATGAAAACTCTGGACACGTCCTTCGGCGTTGACAAAGGTGCCGGACGTTTCCGTGAAGGGTGCAATGGGCAGCAAGACGTCACTGAAAGCCATGTTCGCCTTGAACGGGCTCAGCGTCACCACCATTTCAGCCTGCTTCAGACCATCCACCACAGCGGCACCGGCTGCCGAATCAAATTCGGGTTCGTTGTTCAGCAAGAGAACAGCCTTCAAGGCGCCACTGAGCATCTGACCCGCGTTCTTGCCGCTGGCTCCGGGCAGCGCAGCAGCAAGCTGAGCGCCCACCGTGTTGGCGGCTTCCGTCAGGTAACCCACGCTGGCGCCCGTTTGCTCGCCAATCCAGTTGGCCAGCGCCAGCAGACTCGATGCCCTGGCGTGGTGGGCCGCGCCGTTGCCCAGCAGGACCGCCTTGCGCTCACCCGCAAGCAGAGACCTGGCGATGGCCTTGGCGGAGTCACTTGCAACGCCAGCAACTGGTGCCGTGACGCCCTTCTCGGCGGCCACAGCTGCGGCCACATCAGCGAGTGCCTGCGCCCAACTGGCGTGGCTTGCCACCAAGATGTTGGCAACCGGCATCGCCCAGTCCTGTGCGCTTGAGCCGATCACGCTGAGCACGCAGCCAGCGCGCACTGCCTGGCGAATTCTTTGCGCGAACAGGGGGTGATCTTTGCGCAGGTTGGAACCTACCACCAGCGCGCTCTGCAAGGTCGACAAGGAGGCGATCGAGCGTCCAAGATGGCGGATCCCCTCAACGGCCGGAAACTCTGCGTTGCGCAGACGGTAATCGACGTTCGGGCTGCCCAGCGAACTCATCAGCGAGCTGGCAAGAAACAATTCCTCCAGCGTGCTGTGCGGACTGACCAGCGCGCCTAGGCTGGCCGCACCGTGCTCTTTCTTGACGCTGTTCAAGCCCTTGGCCACATACGCCAGAGCCGTTTGCCAATCGACGGAAACCCAGACACCACCCTGCTTGAGCATGGGGCTGGTCAAGCGCTCGTCGCTGTTCAGGGATTCGTAGGAGAAGCGATCGCGGTCCGCAATCCAGCATTCGTTGACCGCCTCGTTTTCCAGCGGCACGACGCGCATGACCTTGTTGTTCTTGACCTGCACAATCAGATTGGCACCGGTCGAGTCATGCGGACTGACCGACTTGCGCCGTGCCAGTTCCCAAGTACGGGCACTGTAACGGAAGGGCTTGCTGGTGAGCGCCCCGACCGGGCAGATATCGATCATGTTGCCCGACAGTTCAGAGTCCACTGACTGGCCGACAAAGGTCTCGATTTCGGCGTGTTCACCACGATGCGTCATGCCGAGTTCCATCACGCCTGCCACTTCCTGGCCAAAGCGGACGCAACGCGTACACTGAATGCAGCGGCTCATTTCCTGCATCGAAACCAGGGGTCCGACGTCTTTCACCGCGACAACCCGCTTTTCTTCCTGGTAGCGCGAAGAGGACCCACCGTAGCCGACCGCCAGATCCTGCAGTTGACACTCGCCACCCTGATCGCAAATCGGGCAATCCAGCGGGTGATTGATGAGCAGAAATTCCATCACGGACTGCTGCGCCTTCACAGCCTTTTCGCTGCGTGTGCGAATCACCATGCCTTTTGCGACGGTGGTGGCGCAAGCGGGCATCGGCTTGGGCATCTTCTCCACATCAACCAGGCACATACGGCAACTGGCTGCGATGCTGAGTTTCTTGTGATAACAGAAATGGGGAATGTAGGTGCCAGCCTGATCGGCCGCATGAATAATCGTGCTGCCTTCAACAACTTCTATCTTCTTGCCGTCGAGTTCAATTTCAATCATATTGGGACTCGCTCAGACGTAAGCTGGGACCATGCAGGTCTTGTGCTCGATGTGATACTCAAATTCAGGACGGAAATGCTTCAACATGGCACGCACCGGCATGGCCGCTGCATCACCAAGTGCGCAAATAGTTCGCCCCATGATGTCCTCGGCGACGTTATCCAGAAGATCCATGTCGCTTGGCCGACCCTGCCCGTTTTCAATACGTTCCACCACCCGGTACATCCATCCGGTCCCCTCGCGGCACGGCGTGCACTGGCCGCAGGATTCATGCATGTAGAAGTAACTCAGGCGCTGCAGGCTCTTGACCATGCAACGGCTGTCGTCCAGCACGATGAGTGCGCCCGAGCCCAGCATGGAACCGGCCTTGGCAATGGAGTCATAGTCCATCGTGCAGTCCATCATGATCGAGCCCGGCAGGATTGGCGTTGAAGAGCCTCCCGGAATCACCGCCTTGAGTTGGCGCCCCTTGCGCACGCCCCCGGCGAGCTCCAGCAACTTGGAAAACGGCGTGCCCATGGGGATCTCGAAATTACCCGGCAGTTCAACGTCCCCGCTGACCGAATAGATCTTGGTGCCGCCATTGTTGGGCTTGCCGCACTCCAGATAGGCCTTGCCGCCATGGTTGATGATCCACGGTACGGCAGAAAAGGTTTCGGTATTGTTGATGTTGGTCGGCTAGCCATACAAACCGAAGCTCGGTGGAAACGGCGGCTTGTAACGCGGCTGTCCCTTCTTGCCCTCGACCGATTCCAGCAAAGCGGTTTCCTCGCCACAAACATAGGCGCCAAAGCCATGAAATGCATGCAGTTGAAAACTGAAGCCGCTGCCCAGAATGTTGTCACCCAGGTAGCCCGCCGCCCGCGCTTCCTGCAGTGCTTCTTCAAAACGCTCGTAAATCTGGAAGATTTCGCCGTGGATGTAGTTGTAGCCGGTACCGATACCCATCGCATAAGCGGCGATCAGCATGCCCTCAATCACGATGTGCGGGTTGAACTGCAGGATTTCGCGGTCCTTGCAGGTACCGGGTTCGCCTTCGTCCGAATTGCACATCAGGAACTTCGGCCCAGCATATTGGCGCGGCATGAAGCTCCACTTCAGTCCGGTGGGAAATCCCGCGCCGCCGCGTCCACGCAGAACGGACTCCTTGACTGTCGCGATGACCTGGTCGGGGGTCAACCCCTCACCACCGTCTTTGCCCAGCACCTTGCGCAGGGCCTGGTAACCGCCCCGCGCCTGATAGTCCTGCAGACGCCAGTTGCTGCCATTCAGGCCGGCCAAAATCTGAGGGTTGATGTGCCGCCCATGGAAACAGGTTTGCGCACCGGTCGATTCGAATTGGGCCAGGATATTTTCAAGCGCCATCATTTATTCCCCTGGGCGCGCAGGCCGTCGACCAGCTGATCGAGTTTGTCGTCGCTCATGAAACTGCACATGTGGCGGTCATTGACCAGGAGTACCGGCGAGTCTGCGCAAGCGCCGAGGCACTCGCACTGCTGCAATGTGAACAGGCCGTCGGCTGTGGTCTCCCCCATTCCGATGTCAAGTTTCTTTTCCAGATGCTTGAGAGCACGCCCGCCATCGCGCAACTGGCAAGGCAGATTGGTACAGATATTGAGCTTGTACTTGCCCACCGGCTGCTGGTTGTACATGTTGTAGAAAGAGGTGACCTCGTGCACGGCAATCGGAGCCATGCCAAGATAATCGGCCACCAGCTTCTCACTCTCGGCACTGACGTAACCGAGTTCCTGCTGAACGATGGCCAGACAAGCCATGACGGCTGACTGCTTTTGGTCAGCCGGGTATTTGGCAACTTCTTTGGCGAAGCGCGCTTTGGACTCTTCGGAAATCATCGATCAACTTCCCCAAACACAATATCCAACGAACCAATAATGGCGACGGCATCACCAATCATGTGCCCGCGCCCCATTTCTCCCAGCGCCGCCAAATGAACAAAGGCAGGTGGGCGGATCTTCATGCGGTAGGGTTTGTTGGCACCATCACTGATCATGTAGATACCAAACTCACCTTTCGGATGCTCAATGGTCGCGTACGCTTCGCCCTCAGGCACAGAGAATCCTTCCGTGAAGAGTTTGAAGTGGTGAATCAACTCTTCCATGTTGGATTTCATGGATTCACGGCTCGGCGGTGCAACCTTGTGGTCATCAGTGATGACCGGGCCTGGATTGGCGCGCAGCCAGTCGACACACTGCTTGACGATGCGGTTGGACTGCTTCATCTCCTCCATGCGCACCAGATAGCGGTCATAGTTATCGCCGGTCTTGCCAACCGGAATATCAAAGTCGAGCTTGTCATAGACCTCGTAGGGCTGCTTCTTGCGCAGATCCCAAGCCACGCCAGAGCCACGCAGCATCGGACCGGAAAAACCCAGATTCAATGCGCGCTCGGGCGACACAACACCGATTCCCACGGTGCGCTGCTTCCAGATCCGGTTGTCGGTCAACAGCGTGTGGTACTCGGCCAGACAGCCCGGAAAACGCTGCGTGAAATCATCAATGAAGTCGAGCAGGCTGCCGTCACGTGCGCGATTGAGCTGAGCAGTTGACTTGGCACTGCGGATCTTGTTCGGTTGATGTCGCGCCATGGTGTCGGGTAGATCGCGATAAACGCCGCCGGGGCGGAAGTAGGCAGCATGCAGGCGCGCTCCACTGACCGCTTCGTACATGTCAAGCAGGTCTTCCCGCTCCCGAAACGCGTACAACATCACGGTCATCGCGCCGCAGTCAAGGGCCCCTGCGCCAACGCACAGCAAATGGTTGAGCAAGCGCGTGATTTCGCAGAACATGACGCGGATGTACTTGGCGCGCTCCGGCACTTTAATGCCCAGCATCTTTTCGATTGCCAGGCAGTAAGCGCTCTCGTTGCACATCATCGACATGTAGTCGAGCCGGTCCATGTAAGGCAACGCCTGGATATAGGTCTTGCCTTCCGCCAGTTTTTCCGTGGCACGGTGCAGCAGACCGATATGCGGGTCGGCGCGTTGAATCACTTCGCCGTCGAGTTCCAGCACGAGTCGCAATACGCCGTGCGCAGCCGGATGCTGCGGTCCGAAGTTGAGGGTGTAGTTTTTGATTTCAGCCATGACCAAACTGCCTAATGCCGGCCTCCGTAATTCTCTTCACGGATGACACGCGGCGTAATCTCGCGCGGCTCGATCGTGACCGGTTGGTACACAACGCGCTTCTGCTCTGCGTCGTAACGCATCTCGACGTGACCCGAAATGGGGAAATCCTTGCGAAAGGGGTGGCCAATAAAGCCATAGTCGGTCAGGATTCGACGCAGATCGGAGTGACCTTCAAACACGATGCCGAACAGGTCAAAGGCCTCACGCTCAAACCAGTTGGCAGAGTTCCAGACATCGCACAGCGACTGCACCACAGGGAAATCATCATCAGGCGCGAAAACTTTGAGCCGAACACGCTGGTTCAGGTTGATCGAAAGCAGGTGCGACACGATGCAGAACCGCAGACCGCTCTGCGGTTGGTCCTTGTACGTGGAGTAATCCACGCCGCACAAGTCCATCAATTGCTCAAATCGGCAATTCGGATCATCACGCAGAATCTTTGCAGCCTGCAAATAGTCAGCCGCATCAACCACAATAGTGAGTTCACCGAGCCGAATCACACTGCTCTTGAGCAAGTTGCCCAAGGCTGCTTCAACACTTGCTTTGGTGGTCTGCGGATTTACAGCGTACGTTGTCATCGCCATCCCTTCAGGTGCGTGCAATGGTTTGCGTGCGGCGAATCTTGTACTGCAACTGAATGATGCCGTACAGCAAGGCTTCTGCCGTCGGCGGACAACCGGGCACATAAATATCCACGGGAACGATGCGATCACAGCCCCGTACCACAGAGTAGCTGTAGTGGTAATAGCCGCCGCCGTTCGCGCAGGAACCCATCGACAGCACCCAGCGCGGTTCGCTCATCTGGTCATAGACCTTGCGAAACGCGGGTGCCATCTTGTTGCACAGGGTGCCTGCCACGATGATCAGGTCGGCCTGCCGTGGACTAGCCCGAAAAACTTCGGCACCAAAGCGGCTGATATCGTAGCGCGCCGCAGCGGAATGCATCATCTCGACCGCACAGCATGCCAACCCAAAAGTCATGGGCCAGATCGAACCGGTCTTGGCCCAGTTCACCACCGAGTCAAAACTGGTAGTGATAAAGCCCTCTTTCAATACGCCTTCAATCATCGCATCATTCCCAGTCAAGGGCCCCTTTTTTCCACATGTACACAAAGCCGATGA
This sequence comes from uncultured beta proteobacterium, assembly GCA_903925725.1. Lineage (GTDB taxonomy): Bacteria > Pseudomonadota > Gammaproteobacteria > Burkholderiales > Burkholderiaceae_C > Rhodoferax. Next base: position 10,028 of record CAIYGK010000292.1, read on the forward strand.
CAAGAATGGCTACGAAGTCCATGATGGCCCAAAATCCAAGCGCTCCAATGTCCTTCAGCGACACTGCCCAGGGAAACAGGAAGGCGATTTCAAGGTCAAACAGGATAAACAGAATGGCTACCAGGTAGTAGCGTACGTCAAATTTCATCCGCGCATCTTCGAAAGCTTCGAAGCCGCATTCGTAAGGAGAATTCTTTGCGGGATAAGGTCGGTTCGGCCCGAGGATGTAACCGATCACCTGTGGGGCAATGCCAACTCCCAAGCCGACCAGAATGAACAGGAAAATTGGCAGATACTGATCAAGGTTCATCGGACGATTTTGACCCAAGTTTTTGCCTGGTGCTTTGATCCACATCAAGCATGTCTGTCTGGTGCCTTCGGCGAGACTCGAACTCGCACAGCTTTCGCCACTACCCCCTCAAGATAGCGTGTCTACCAATTTCACCACGAAGGCGGTTTTTGCTGTCTGGATTGCATGAGGCACCTTGCGGTTTTGGCTTTCAAGACACGGCAGAGTTTACCCCGAAATTTGTTCGTTTCCCGAACTTCACCGGGTAATCTGAGGTCGATTATTTGGATGGGATTTGCGCCGCACCCGAGGCGGCCACAACGGGTGCCACCGCCATCGGCGCAGGCGCGGTAACGGCTGCATTTTCCAGCACGCTGCCGGAGCTTGCCGCGGGACGGACCGATCCAAAATAGGCAAGCGCCAAAGTACAGACAAAGAACACGGTGGCCAGCACCGCTGTGGTACGCGAAAGGAAGTTGGCACTGCCACTGGCGCCGAACAGGCTGCCGGAACCGCCGCTACCAAATGCAGCGCCCATGTCAGCGCCCTTGCCGTGCTGCACCAGAATCAAGCCGATCATGGCGACCGCGGCAATCATCTGGACTGCAAGAAGAATGGATAAAAAAATGCTCATCGAATACTCCGGAATAAGTAGCAACCAGGGTCGAAGTCAGTTGACCGAGGCAATAATGGACAAGAAATCTGGCGCCTTCAAGGATGCGCCGCCTATCAGGCCGCCATCAATATCGGCTTGTGCCAGCAGTTGCGCCGCATTGGCCGCATTCATGCTGCCACCGTAAAGCAGTCGAATACGATCAGCCTGACTGGAGGCGGCCTTCAATTGTGCGCGCAGTACGGCGTGTACTTGCTGTGCCTGTTCGGCGCTGGCAGTCTTGCCAGTGCCGATCGCCCAGACCGGTTCATAGGCAAGAACAATTTCGCTGATGCAGTGCCCGTTGGCGTGAATCACGGCGGCCAGTTGGCGCTTGACAACTTCCTCGGTCCGGCCCGCTTCACGTTCTGCCAGCGTCTCGCCAACACACACAATGGGCGTGATGCCGCTAGCCAATGCGCGCTGCGCCTTCAGGGCCACCACGGAATCGGTCTCGAAATGGTATTGGCGACGCTCGGAATGGCCGACCAGGCAGTAACGCGCTCCAAATTCCTTCAGCATGGCGCAGGAAATCTCGCCGGTGAAAGCACCGACTTCGTGCTGCGAAACATCCTGGGCACCGAGATCAATACCGCTCCCATTCAGCAAGGAATGGCACTGCGCCAGATAGGCAGCTGGTACGCACAAGGCGACCTGGCAAACAGGCGTTCCGACCCCAGCCAGGAGACTCTTGATCAAAATTTCGTTGGCGACCAGACTGCCATTCATTTTCCAGTTGCCAGCAATCAGCTTTTTCCTCATGCCACACCCCACGTCAAGACAATTTTTCCAATGTGTGAATTGGACTCCATCAAAGTATGCGCCAGGCAGGCGTCGCGCGCGGCAAACGTGCTGTGAATGACCGGCTTGATGCTGCCGCTTTCAATCAGGGGCCAGACATGCTTCCGGCAGGCCCGCGCAATCGCTTCCTTAAAGACTACCGGACGCGGTCGCAAGGTCGATCCCGTGACGGTCAAGCGCCGACGCAACACCAGACCGGCATTGATTTCACTCTTGACGCCACCCTGTACTCCAATGATGACGAGGCGGCCATCCTCACTCAGACAGTCGATTTCCTTTGCGACATAGCCGCCGGCCACCATATCAAGAATCACATTGACGCCCTGCCCTGCGGTCAGGCGTTTGACCTCGGCCGCGAAGTCCTGCGTTCGGTAGTTGATCGCGTGATCCGCACCCAGCGCCAGGCAGGCAGCACATTTTTCATCACTTCCCGCTGTCACCATCACCCGGGCACCCATCGCCTTGGCCATTTGAATAGCGGTGACGCCA
>CAIYGK010000293.1 GCA_903925725.1 uncultured beta proteobacterium
CACCCAGGTCGTCACCAGCCAGGACATCGTTCAAGTCAACATGGGCCTATCGCTGGGTCGCGGCGATTTCTCGGATCCATACAAATTCGCCGACAGCCGCCCGAACATCAAAGACAGCCGCACAGTCATGCTGCGGTGGAATCACTTTCTTGAATCAACACAGGGAACCACACGTCTGAGTTACCGGTACTACACCGACTCCTGGAGCATCGACTCGCACACTTTGGGACTTGAGTACGTGCAACCCTTGTGGCAGGGCTGGACCGTGACACCACTGGCGCGTCTGTACACACAAAGCGCTGCCAACTTCTACGTGAACCCCGACGCCAGTTCATTCCCGTTTGCTCCCAGCAGCGACAACTATTCGGAAGATCAACGGCTATCGGCCTTCGGTGCGCATACGCTGGGCCTGAAGGTGACCAAGCAATTGGATGCCGCGTGGCTAGTCGACATGAAGTATGAGAATTACGAGCAACGTGCTTCCTGGCGTCTCTTTGGCAGTGGTAGCCCGTCGCAGGTACCGTTTTATGCCCGAAGCATTCAACTGGGTCTGTCGCACGCATTCTGAAGCATGCGAACCTTCCGCATTCCTTTCGATGCAATGGCCAGCGCCTGCGAACTCGTGGTTGCGACCGACGATGAACAGCAAGCCCAGCAGTGGGCGCGATCGGCTGTTGCCGAGGTCAAACGCGTTGAGAAAAAGTATTCACGCTATTCGAGCGACAGCATTGTGTCGCGTATCAACGCTGCGGCCGGGAGGCAGCCGGTCGACTGCGATGACGAGACCTGGGCCTTGCTGGGCTACGCGGATGCGCTGTACCAAACCAGTGGCGAATTGTTCGACATCACCAGCGGTGTGCTGCGACGTGCCTGGAATTTCCGCTCACCAAAGGTGCCGCCGGAGGCAGAGCTGGCGAAATTGCGAGCATTGATAGGTTGGTCGCTGGTCGAACGTGAACAAGGCCGTGTGCGCCTGCCGCTGCAGGGAATGGAGATTGACTTCGGTGGCTTCGGAAAAGAATATGCAGCGGATCGTGCTGGCGCCATGCTCAGTGAAATGGGCGCGCGACACGGGTATGTGAATCTGGCTGGAGACATGCGAGTCTTCGGCCCAAAACCTGACGGTCAGCCGTGGATGATTGGCATCCAGGACCCGCGCCACAAAGGCAAGATACTAGCCACGATTCCCATAACGCGCGGCGGGTTGGCCACCAGTGGCGACTACGAGCGCTTCTTTGAAATAGACGGTCAGCGCTACTGCCACGTGTTGGACCCGAAGTCGGGTCACCCGGTAACGCACTGGCGCACGGTCAGCGTCGTAGCGCCACTGGCGGTGGTGGCTGGAAATTGCAGCACCATCGCCATGCTCAAGCAGTCCGAAGGACTGCAATTTCTCGAAGCCAGCGGCATGGACTACCTCGCGGTAGATCATCTTGGCAACGTTCACGTGAAGAACCCGGCCAAGGCCTGAGGACTTCGTTCCCACGAAACCATTCCCACCACTCTCTTGCACTCGGAGACAACTGACCATGCCCATCTACACCGGAACTACAGGCAACGATTCCTGGAACCTCATTACGCCGGGCACCTTCACGCTCGATGGTCTGGCAGGAGTCGATACGCTGAACCTGGGCACGTCCTTGCGTTCCTCCTACAACATCACCCAGGCCAGCGATGGCGCAGTGCACATTGACTCAATTTCCGGTGCCAGCGCCGCGCTGCACGCCACCTTGTACAACATGGAGGTACTGACCTTCAACAGCGGCAGGGATGTGCTGGACCTGCGTACCTACTTTGGCTCCAAAGTGCCGCCAACGGTCGGCATCACAGACAACACCACCGGCACAGCCGTAGGCAATGTCAGTTATCTGCTCACCTTCAGTGAGACCGTCACTGGTCTGGCCGCTAACGACTTCGCGGTCACGAACGGCAGTGTCGTTTCTGTGTCGGGCAGTGGCACCAGCTACAGCGTGGTCGTAGCGCCGGCGGCCAACACAGAAGCAAGCATGAGCCTGACGCTGAATGCGGCGTCAGTGACTGACTCCTACGGCAACACCAATGCAGCAACCACCGCTGCTGCACAGCCCATAGACACCAAACCGCCCAGCGTCAATTCCGTCACGCCAGCCAACCAAAGTTCTGGAGTGACGGTGGGGACTGACATCGTATTCACTTTCAGTGAAGCCATCGCAAAGGGAACCGGCAACATTACTTTGACAACGTCTACTGGCGCCACGGTAGCCACCTGTCCGCGCCGATTGAATATTGACCCACCCTGCCGATTTAAATTTGACCCAGGACGAGC
>CAIYGK010000294.1 GCA_903925725.1 uncultured beta proteobacterium
ATGCGGCTGCATTTCGCAGCGCTTGGATTGCTGCTCGCGGCAGTGCTGTGGCCCACGCTGGCGCTGCCTGCTGGTCTGACGTTCACTGCCTCATGCCTCTGGCTGGAGTGGAATCTGATCGGCGCCGCGCGCGTCTACACGGGCTTCCGCGACCAAATTCGCACATCCACCGGCGGCGCTGTGGAGTCCGGTTGAATCCAAGACCAGAAGCAGGCATTCAGAACTATGTCAGACCAGTTCATCGGCTTCACAACCGACAAGCAGTTCGTCCAGCGCGTGCGTGAGCTCAAGACCATTGACGTGATGATCCGCATGTACTGTGCCCACCATCACGCGGGTGCGCCTCTGTGTGCCGACTGCGGCGAATTGTTCGACTATGCCCAGCGCCGTCTGCAGCGCTGTGTGTTCGGTGACGCAAAACCCAACTGCGCGAAGTGCGTCGTGCACTGCTACAACGACGAGATGCGCGAGAAGATCAGGATCGTGATGCGCTGGGCCGGGCCACGGATGCTGCTGCGGCACCCAGTTCTTGGGATCGCGCATATGCTGGCGGATCGAAAGCCAATACCGACGTTGCCAACAAAGGGTGGTAACGGGTGAAAGCGGGACCGCGTTGCCAATTACCATTTCAGACACATTTGAGTCGGTCAACTTTGATATTCAAACGTCATCAGACCATCCCGTAACTGACACTCAGCCACGAAGTTCACAAAACCGAATTAGATTGCCACCTGCATCCTTGGCTCGGTACATAGCGGTATCTGCCCACCCTAAGAATTCGCTCTGAGTGCCTTCCCTGTCGATGAACACAACTACGCCGATACTCGCGGTGCATCGATGTTCGACCCTGACATCGGGATGGTTCTTATGTTGAGCGGTAATCACGTAAGGCACGGCCAACGCAGTACGAATCTTCTCAGCAATGATGCCGGCCTGTGCCGTGGCTTCATCTCTATCTGTATTCAATTCATCTACCATGACAACAAATTCGTCGCCGCCCAGTCGCGCCACGGTGTCTATCTCACGCACACAGGTCTTCATGCGGTTAGCGGCCTGTTCGAGCAGCAAGTCGCCAGCGGAATGACCGTGCGTATCGTTGAGCGATTTGAAGTTGTCGAAATCAAGAAACAGAAGCACCCCGTAGCAACCACTGCGTCTACTCGCCGCCAGCGCATGGCCCAGTCGGTCACCCAGCAGGCGCCGGTTTGGCAAACGTGTGAGCGTGTCATAGAACGCCAGTTGGAGCACTTGCTCCTCCATCTGTTTGCGCTCAGTGATGTCGCGGAAAGACCAGATGCGCCCAATCGCAAAGGTATCGAGCATCAGTGGCGAAGTAAAACGCTCGAAAATCCGACCGTCCTTAAAACTGATGGTGTCTGTGGCCACAATCTCTGAACCGTACAGCGCCTGAACTCGGCTAACGAACTCTTCTGGCTCTGCCAACTGATTCACAACGTAATCCAGCAGGACTTGATCATCCTTGGCATCAAGAAGCGATTGCGGCACTTGCCATAACTTCCCAAACTGCTGATTGAATCGAATTACTTTGCCTTCGTGATCGATCGCCAGGATCCCGTCGGAAGTCGATCCGAGTATGCATTGGAGTTGCACTTCGCTCTGGCGCAGTGCCTCCTCCGACTGCCTGCGGTCAGTGATGTCGCGCGCAACGCTGTCGAAGCCGCAGACCTCACCATTGGCAGAGCGCCTTGCTACAACGTTCCATTGCATTAAACGCACTACGCCGCTACGACTGACCTGACGGTTTTCAAAATTGAGGGTCCCCTCTGAGGATTGGGACCATTGTCTGAATGCATTCTGCGTGTGTTGCCGGTCCTGTGGGTGTACGAAGTCGAAGGCTGACAGGCCAATGCATTCCTGCGGCTCCAAGCCACAGAACGTTCGGGCTGAACCGTTGACAAAGACAAAACGGCCTTCAGCATCCACACTTGTGATCAGGTCTGGGGTGTTCTCGACCAGATTACTGTAATGTTCCTGGCTCTGTCGCAGCGCCTCTTCGAGTTGCTTGCGCTCAGTGATATCACGCATGATATGGACTGCACCTGTGAACTCCTGAGCTGCTCCCAGCACCGGATCGACCGTAATATGCAGCCAGTGCTCGCCGATCTGCAGGTCCAGTTGCTCGCGACGCAATGATGTGCGCGCGCGCCGTAGCGGACATTCGGGAATGGGCATCTGTGTTCGATGAACCACCTCCCAGCAATGTCTGCCAATCATGTTCTGCACTGCAGTTCCAGTCAGGTCGCCCATGGCGGTATTGGCTTGCAGAATTCTCTGGTCGTTATCGATCAAGCAGATGGCATCCTGGGCAGCATCGAATGTCGTCTGCCATTGACGGTTCTCTACGCGCAACACCATTTGACTCTGCCTCACTCGCAATTAGTATTGGTCTATGCTCAACCAGGGCGGCGATGCCAAGCAGTTCTTTCTTGCGTTGCACAGAATGACGGCCTTGATCCGGTAACTCCGCCGCCATACGCACTTGTTGAACGTTTAGGCCGGTAGCTTTGCGTGACCGCCTTTCGATGGTCTTGCCCTTGACGCGATTCTTGCACTGAGCTAACTCGAAGTCAATTCGACCACATCCCTTTGCCGAAATGATGGTGCCAATGACCGCAACCGACTGGACTTGCCGGTGGATCATGAGAATTGAATGACTTCTGACGGTGCACTACCGAATTACGTATTGCTTGATATCCACTTCGATTTTCGAACCGGGTTTAATCACGCGGGCAGTTGATTCATGTCAAGTCCGTTTGGTACGGCACACTGAACAATCCTGCTTGCAACTTTGCGCACCTTCTGAATCGAGACATCCTATGAACGAATCTCCCATGATGC
>CAIYGK010000295.1 GCA_903925725.1 uncultured beta proteobacterium
ACCTTGAACACTTTTTCCCTGGCTGGGGTTGAGACGACGAAGTCCTGATAGGCGCGCGCCAGTTGTTCCCGGTAGAACTTGTACAAAGCCAGCTCATCCGTCTGCGCCAGCAGGTTCTGTTGCCGGATGTACTGGAAAAAGCGCTTGAGAATGTGCAGCCGGCTGACATTGAGCACCTCTTGCTCAAAGGGCAGGCCGAAGAACAGCAGAAAGTCCTCGGCCGAGGACAGCGCCTTAAGTTGTTGCAGAAAGTTTTCCATGGAATCAAAGAGCGAAGCTCTTGCCGCAACCACAGGTGGTTTGAGCATTCGGGTTGTGAATGACAAAGCGCGAACCCTCCAGACCCTCTTCAAAATCCACGCGGGCTCCTATCACGTACTGTTGACTCATGGCATCCACCACCAGTGCAACACCCCCCGTGATGACTTGCGTGTCGTCTTCAGCGATCTCTTCGTCAAAGGCGAATCCATACTGAAATCCTGAGCAACCACCGCCCGTGACGTAGAGCCGCAGTCTCAGGTTGGGGTTGCCTTCCTCGTGGATCAGTTCGGCCACCTTGGCAGCCGCCTGTACGGTGAATTCAAGCTGGCCCGCCAGGAAGGCCGGCAGGTTCGCGTTTAATTCCGAAAGGGAGACTTGCATTGTTGAATTCCTGTAAAGGCTACAGCCGACGTCAGTGCATGGACCCGCTGTCTGCAATTTCGGTGCCATGCGATTTGTCGCGGAAATCGCTACCGGTGCTGCCTTGTTTGTTGCATTTGTGTGCGACCACCCGCCGCAGTCGTCAAGTCTTGTCTTGTTTGTCGGAATCTGCTCATTGGCGTTGGCCCATTTCTTGCACTGTGGCAAGGGTAACTACCAGTGCACTGTCAATCGGTACCGTTGTGGTGCAGCATTCAAATCGGGGCTTCACATGTTGAACACGCAAGCAATTGATGCTCGACGCGAGCTCAATTCAATTTACGAGGTCAGCAAGACCTTGGCAACTTCGCTGGACGTCGCCAAGACCTTTCGCGAGGCCCTGAACTACCTGTTGCACGCCTTCGACTGGCGACGTGCTTTTGTGGTGCTTGGCGAGCCGGACGGTCAACTGCGCGGTCTGTGCGCCGTTGGCTTGACGCGCGAAGAACAGCAACGCCTGCTGTTCCAGACCGGCGAAGGCATTGTGGGACGGGTCTACACCACCGGCATGCAGGTCATCGTGCCCGACTTGCGCGCTGAACCACTGTTCCTCAATCGCACAGGCGGCGCCGATCAGTCGCCCGGCGCGAGTGTCGCCATGCTGGTAACGCCGATCCGGGCTGAGCGCCGCACGCTGGGTGTGCTGGCGGTAGATTGCCTGAATCCGGATCTTGGCAGGGCTTTCTCGCATGACCTGCAATTGCTCAAGATGGTGACCACCCTGATGGGGCAGGCACTCCTGCTGCGCCGCAGTGTCACCACAGCGCACGACAACCTGCAGGAAGAAGTGCGTCGCATGCACAAGGTGCTCAAGCCAAGCCAGCAGATCGACCAGGTCGTGGGCGTTTCTGCTCCGATGCGCGAAGTGTTTGCGCAGGTGCATCAGGTCGCACCGGCGCGCACCACCGTGCTGCTGCGCGGTGAGAGCGGTACCGGCAAGGAGGTCATCGCACGTGCCATCCACAATCTCTCGCCACGCAAGCGAGAGGCCTTTGTCTGTGTCAACTGCGCGGCCCTGACTGAGTCCTTGCTGGAGAGCGAACTGTTTGGCCACGAGAAGGGTTCCTTCACTGGCGCGCAAGGGCAGCGCAAGGGCCGCTTCGAGATGGCGAATGGAGGCACCCTGTTTCTGGACGAAATTGGTGATATTTCGGCGTCGTTCCAGGCCAAGCTATTGCGCGTCTTGCAGGAGCGGGAGTTTGAGCGCGTCGGTGGCAATACCTAGGTCAAGGTCGATGTACGCCTGATTCTGGCAACCAACCGTAATCTGGAGCGCATGGTGCAGGCCGGCGAGTTCCGGGCCGATCTCTACTACCGCATCAACGTGGTTTGCATTCAACTGCCGCCGCTGCGTGAGCGACGCGAGGACATCCCGGCCATGGCCACGCACTTTCTGGAGCGCTTCAACCGCGAAAACTCGCGCAACACGCAATTCAGCCCTGCCGCCATGCGCTTGTTGACGAGTTGCTATTGGCCTGGCAACGTCCGCGAACTTGAAAACTGCGTGGAGCGCACAGCGACTATGGCGCAGGACGGTGTCATCTCCGAGCTCGCCTTTCCCTGCAATGCAAACCGCTGCCTGACTCAGGTGCTTCATCACGTTGACCGGGAAGATGCGGTTCGGCCCCTGCGTCTGACCGATATTCCGATCAGAGAGGTACCCATGGCGGCGCCGGCGCCCGAGGCTGCCACGACCTTGCCAACAGCTGCGCCGGTTGCCGACACACCTGCACTGGTTGATGACGGCAAACCCGAGGGTGAGCATGAGCGCCTGATCTGGGCAATGGAGCGGTGCGGCTGGGTTCAGGCCAAGGCGGCGCGCCTGCTCAAGATTTCGCCACGCCAGATGGGCTACGCGCTGCAGAAGAACGGGATCGAGGTCAGAAAGTTCTGAGCTTGTCCTCTTTGTCGCATCAGGCACAGCTGAGCATCCGACAAATCATTCAAATACCCGGATTTTGTTGCCTTTTTCAGGTGGCATGAAATTAGCTATTGAACCCTTATGTGACCGTCGTCGGTCGCCAGAAGGGTATTCATGCAAGCCACCACCTATGTCAGCATCGACCAGATCAAGACGCTGGGCGCGGTGCTCCAGTTGCCTGCCAGCGGCGGTGGCTGCGGCGCGCAAGGCGGCGAAGGCAAGGCCAGTTGCGGCTCGTCGGCCGGCGCGCAGGATATGCCCGCGCACATCTGGGACAAGGTAAAGGATCATCCGTGCTACTCCGAAGAGGCGCATCATCACTTTGCACGCATGCACGTCGCCGTTGCGCCGGCCTGCAACATCCAGTGCAATTACTGCAATCGCAAGTACGACTGCAGCAACGAATCTCGCCCCGGCGTGGTTTCGCAGAAACTTACACCCGAGCAGGCTGTGCGCAAAGTGCTTGCGGTGGCCAGCGAGATACCGCAGATGAGTGTGCTGGGCATCGCCGGTCCTGGTGACGCGCTGGCCAACCCGGCAAAGACCTTCGAGACTTTTCGGCTGCTTCAGAGCCAAGCTCCGGACATCAAGCTCTGCCTGTCAACCAACGGGCTGGCG
>CAIYGK010000296.1 GCA_903925725.1 uncultured beta proteobacterium
CAGCAGCGGTTTGAATGGCAGACGCTGCACTGCGCTGCTCAATGTAGGACGCAACATGGACTTCACTCCTCTTTCATCGACGCCGCCATCCGCTTGGTCAACGGGTGCAGCAAATAAGTCAGCATGGAGCGCTCCCCAGTGATGAAAATCACTTCCACCGGCATGCCAGGTTGCATTTGCCGCTTGCCGAGCTTCTTCATGCCCTCCGGCGTTACCGCCACGCGCGCCAGAAAGTAGCCGGCGCCCGTATGCGGGTCCACCAGCAGGTCGGCTGAAATCGACGCCACCTTGCCTGCCACCACCAACTGCGGCGAGTTGGCGAAGGAAGAAAACCGCACATCCACCGGCAGTTCGGCGTGCACGCGGTCAATCAGATGCGGTGACACCCGGGCTTCCAGCATCAGGGTCTGATTGGCCGGCACAATGTCCATCAGTTTTTGTCCCGGCCCAATGACTCCACCGACGCTCTGGAACGCCAAGCCGACAACCTGCCCTGCAGCGGGCGACTTGATATCAGTGCGAGTCAAGTCGTCTTTGCTCGCGCGGAACTTTTCGGCATCGGCCTGCACTTCGCGGTCCACTTCAGACAACTGCGACTCAACTTCTTTGCGGTACTCCTGCTGGCGCACTACAGCACGCTGACGCAGTTCGCCAATGGCACGCTGAGCGCGTGTTGTATTGCCGAGTAATTCGGCAATCGAAGCATTCGACTCCGCCAGCATGCGTTCAAGCTCCAGTTGGCGATTGCGTGGCGCGTAGCCTTCTGCCACCAGAGCGCTGGTGTTTTTGTGTTCTTCACTCAAGAGTGCGAGTTGATTGCGCCGATTACCCAGCATGGAGTTGTAGGCCTGCAGGAGGCCCTCCTGACCGGCAATGCTTTCATCGATCGACAGCAGGTCGGCCCGCAAGCCGGCACGTCGGGAGCCAAACAGTTGCTCCTGCGTCAGCGTCATCTGCCGAATCTGCGGGTCGGTCATGGCCTCACGCAGATCCGGGTGCCAGTTGATCTGACCCAATCCCTGCTGCTCGGCCAGCAGACGACCCTGCATGGCACGCAAGCCCAGGTAGCGCTGCCGGTTCGACTCGAAATTGGCTTTGGCCACCGCTTCATCGAGCTTGATCAGAAGTTGCCCTTCCTTGACCTGCTGCCCCTCCTTGACCAACACCTCCTTGATGATGCCGCCAGAGATGTGCTGCACCGCCTTGCTCTTGGTGTCGATGGTGACTACGCCCTGACTCGGTACGCCTTCGTCCAGCGGTGCCAGTGCTGCCCACAAAACAAAACCGCCGAAGCCCAGAATCAGGGCCCAAAGACCAATGCGGCCAGGTTGCACACCAGGCTTCGGTTTGGCGACGACGTCGCTGACGATGGAAGGTGTTGCTTGAATGATGTTTGGATTAGCCATGGCAGACTCAACAATAAAAATGAAAATGAAACCTAGGACGCGGCAACCACCGCAGCAGGGGCGGCGCTGGTGGATGGTCGGGGTGCTTGCAAGGCTGCAAGCACGGCATCACGCGGCCCCTCGACCTGGACACGGCCATCCAGCAAAAGCAGCAGGCGATCAGCCACTGCCAGAATACCTGGGCGATGTGTGATCAGCACGACTGTCCTGCCTATGGCCTTCATGTGTTGCACCGTCGTCACCAGCGCCGCTTCGCCTGCTTCGTCCAGATTGGCATTGGGCTCATCCAGAACGATCAGTGCCGGATTGCCATAAACGGCCCGCGCCAGGCCGATGCGCTGGCGCTGACCACCTGACAGCAGGGCACCAGCTTCACCAATGGGCGTGTCGTAACCCTTGGGAAAACGCAAAATCATGTCGTGCAGGCCAGCGCTGCGCGCGGCTTCAATAACATGAGCTGAATTGATCTCGCCAAAACGGGCAATGTTTTCAGCCAGAGTTCCCTCAAACAGTTCAATATCCTGCGGCAAATAACCCAGATGCGGGCCGAGTTGCACGCGGTCCCAACTGTCAACCGGCAGTCCGTCGAGCAGAACATCCCCCGTCACATCGGGCCAGACGCCCATCAGCACCCGAGCCAGCGTTGACTTGCCCGAGCCCGACGGTCCGAGCACCACCAGTACCTGGCATTTGGGCAGTGTCAAATTGATATTTTTCAGGATCGGACTCGCACGCCCGGGCGCAGTGGCCACCAGATCGTTCAATTTGATGACGCCCAGCTGAGCAGAGCGCGACAGCACAGCTTAGCGCC
>CAIYGK010000297.1 GCA_903925725.1 uncultured beta proteobacterium
AGCGCCTTGTAAGTCGCAATGGCATCGTCAAGCGCCGCCGGGAAAGGATGTTCTGGCGCCAGACGGTAGTCAAGATTGAAGACACGGTGTTGCGAGGCGCTGGCCAGTCTGGCAGCCAAGGCGCGATGGGTGATGCACGAACCACCTGTGTACGCCCCGCCATGCAGGTACAGGACGATACCCTCGCCCTGCAAGACCTCGGGTCGCAGCCATTCGCCGCGACAGTTGCCAAACTGCGCCACCTGTACCGTCACGCCCGGGGGCATCCGGAACAACCGCAGCGCTGCCGCTTCGCGTGCCGAACGGTATTGCGGCAAGGGCAGATTGAGCCGAGCCAGCTTGGCCAACTGATGCTTGACCAGGTGGTACAGCAAGCGGGACTTGAAAGACGGCATCAGTCGCGCAAGGCTGACAGAAACTGCTGCAACTCCGCCGTCTTGGGGTGGTTGAAAATTTCGTCTGGCGAACCAGCTTCGTGAATCAGGCCCTGGTGCATGAAGACGACACGGTCACTCACCTTGCGCGCAAAAGCCATTTCGTGGGTGACAAGAATCAGCGTCATCCCTTCGTGGGCCAGCATTTCAAGCACCTGCAGCACTTCGCCCACAAGTTCCGGATCCAGTGCAGAGGTGATCTCATCGCACAGCAGCACCGCCGGCTCCATCGCCAATGCGCGCGCAATCGCCACCCGCTGCTGTTGGCCGCCGGATAGCTGTTCAGGCAGTCGGTCAAACATGCCGTCCAGACCAACGCGTGCCAGAAGTGTTTGTGCACGCGCGCGTGACTCCTCTTTGGGCAAGCCTTTGACCAGGGACGGCGCCAGCATCACGTTGCGCCCCGCGCCAAGGTGCGGAAAAAGGTTGAAGCTCTGGAAAATCATGCCCACGCGCTGGCGCAGTTCGCGCATCGCTGCGCGGTCTGCATGCTTGAGCGGCTGCCCGTCGATGCTCAAGCTGCCTTTCTCAAAGGTCTCCAGTCCGTTGACGCAACGCAGCAGCGTGCTCTTGCCGGAACCACTCTTGCCGATGATGCAGACAACCTCTTTTCTCTGCACCTGCAAATCGATACCTTTGAGAACCTCGGTTGAGCCAAAACTCTTGTGCAGTCCACGGATGTCGACCAGGGCAAAAGCGGGGGTGTTTGTGTCAATCATGAATTCAGGCCAGACGGCGGGTTTCGAGTCGCTGGCTCCAGCGCGAGAGCGGATAGCACAGGGCAAAGTACAAAAGACCCACAAAGGTGTAGGCAAGAAAGGGTTGGTAGGTGGCGTTGGAGATCATCTGGCCGGCTTTAGTCAGTTCAACAAAGCCGATCACCGAAGCCAGCGCCGTGCCTTTGATGATTTGCACCATGAAACCGACGGTTGGCGCAATCGCCACCCGCACGGCCTGCGGCAGAATCACATGGCGCATCTGCTGCGCAAAGTCCAGCGCCAGACTGGCTGAGGCTTCCCATTGCCCACGCGGTACCGAGTTCACGCAGCCGCGCCAGATCTCGGTCAGGTAGGCGCTTGCATAGAGCGTCAGGCAGATCGCCGCCGACACCAGAGGCGATGTGTCCATGCCCATCAGGGCCAGACCAAAGTACACCAGAAACAACTGCATCAGCAGTGGCGTGCCCTGGAACACCTGCACGTACCAGCTGACCACCATGCCGACGCCGCGCAACTGCGCAAATCGCAACAACAGCAGCGCCATGCCCACCAGTCCACCGCCAACAAAGGCAATCAGCGAGAGCGCAACAGTCCAGCGCATGGCGCCCAGAAGAAATGTCAAGATATCCCAGAGTGAAAACTGAACCATGAAATCCTGCGCTTCAGCGGCTGATAAAAATGAAACGTGGGCCGACCCAGTTCAGCAACTGGCGCAGTGCGATGGCCAGTGCCAGATAGGCTGTCGTGACCACGATGTAGGACTCGAAACTTCGAAACGTACGACTTGAAATCAGATTGGCCGCCTGAGACAACTCTTCAGCCGAGATCTGACCACACACAGCCGAGCCCAGCATGACGATGATGATCTGACTCACCAACGCTGGCCAGATGCGCTGCAGGGCTGGCGGCAACACCACGCGTGAAAATACCTGCCACGGCGTCAGCGCCAGACTCAAGGCCGCCTCCAGTTGACCTTTGGGCGTGGCCTGCAGACCGGCGCGCACAATTTCGCAGGCGTAGGCACCAAGGTTAAGCACCATGGCCAACACGCAGGCCAGTTCAACCGAGAGTCGCACCCCCAGCGACGGCAGGCCAAAGAATATAAAGAAAAGCTGAATGATGAAGGGCGTGTTACGCACCAACTCCACGTAAATGCCTACCACGCGTTTCAGGACCGAGTTGCCATGCAGGCGTGCCCAGGCACAGGCCGTGCCCAGCAGCGCACCCAGCACGGCTGAGGCCGCCGTCAGCGCCACGGTCAGGACCAGCCCATGCAGCAGCATCGGCCACTGCGTCAGCACTACGACAAAGTTGAACTCGATCACGACGAACCGGCTTGTCGACAGCTAGCCTTAATCAGGCAACACGCCGGTGCCGCGGCCCAGAAATTTTTGTGAGTATTGCTCCAGCGTGCCGTCGGCCTTCGCAGCGCGAAGGATCTCATTCACCTTGTTCAGCAGGGCGGTGTCGCCTTTGCGCACGCCAATGAAGTTGGGCGAGTCTTTCAGCAGCAATTTGTATTCCGCCTGCACCTGGGGATTCTTCTGAATGGCGGCAGCGGCCACGGCAGCGCCGGTGGCCAGCAACTGGGTTTGCTGCGAGATAAACGCTGCTACCGTTGTGGAATCGTCTTCAAAACGCATGGTCTTGAGCGTCGGTGGCGCCATCTGCTGCAATATGTCGTCCTGAATGGTGCCGCGCGTTACCGCAATCGTCTTGCCGGCCAGATCTGCAAAGCTCTTGATCGATAGCGCCTTGGGGCCAAAAACGGCCTGAAAGAAGGGCGCGTAAGACACCGTGAAATCGATCACCTTCTCGCGTTCGGCGTTCTTGCCCAGGGCCGAGACGATCAGGTCAATCTTTTTGGTTTGCAGATACGGAATCCGGTTCGGCGTACTCACCGGCACAAAGTCGGCTTTCACGCCCAGTTTGTCGGCAATCAGCTGGGCAGTGGCCACGTCCACCCCGGTGAGTTTGAAATCAGGGCCCATGTATCCGTAGGGCGGAAAGTCCGAGGCAACACCCAAGGCGATTGACTTTTTCGCCAGAATCGAAGTCAGCGAGTCATCAGCTTGCGCAGGCGCTGCACAGACGAGCAAGGCGCCAGCAAACAGGCCAGCGAGTGTGGAGAGTACTTTGAATTTCATGAAAGTTCCTGTAATGAGTAATGCGACACAGCTTTCCTTTGCAAGATGTGTGCCACCGATCTTATCCGCTGCAGTTCGGCTAATTGACGGCTGTCGGGTTGGCCATACCAAAATCCTCTTCAATACTGACCGCAGGGTAGTGAAACCGCACCGGACCATCCGGACGTTGATTGACGTACTGAAACACCAACGGATCGCTACTCTTACGCACGTCGTCGACGCTGCCCTGGAACGCAAGCTTGCCTTCGTCCAGGATGACAACGTGATCGGCAATGGCAAGAGTTTGCGTGATTTCGTGCGACACAAAAATGCTGGTCAGCCCCATGGAGTCGTTGAGCTGACGAATCAGTCGCGCCGTGACCAGCACCGAAATAGGATCCAGACCGGAAAAGGGTTCGTCATACATCAGGAATTCCGGGTCCAGTGCTATTGCACGCGCTATCCCGATGCGCTTGGCCATCCCGCCGGAGACTTCACTGGGCATCAGGTCACGCGCGTTTCGCAGACCCACTGCATTGAGCTTCATCAGCACAATGTCGCGAATCAGTGCTTCCGGCAGGTCGGTGTGTTCACGCAGGGGGAAGGCCACATTATCGAAGACGCTCATATCCGCGAACAGGGCTGCAAACTGAAACAAGATGCCCATGCGACGTCGGACGGTATAGAGCTGTTTCTGGTCCATCAGGCCAATATCCTGTCCATCAAACAGCATTTGCCCGGACCGCGCGCGGTACTGACCGCCCATCAAGCGCAAACTGGTCGTTTTGCCACCGCCCATCGGGCCTACGAGTGCTGTGACTTTGCCCCTCGGAATCTGCAGGGATACATCCCGCAGAACGGCCTGCTCCCCATAGCCAAAAGTGAGCTTGCGAAATTCAACAAGTGACGTACTAACGATATGTGGCATAACGAGTCAGTGGAGGTACTTGGCCTGTTCCTTCGGGGCTTGGTCGTGGCTGCGCATCCGTAGATGCCACTCTGACTGCGTTGGCGGAGCAGAAGTCATCATAAAAGCAAACCGCTACATCGCTTGAAAATCGAATTTTGATCTGCAGAAGATTCGAATTTTATCCCCACAGGTTGAACCGGCTGGAGGTAACTATATTTGCATGACGGACTTGATAGTTCC
>CAIYGK010000298.1 GCA_903925725.1 uncultured beta proteobacterium
GATGGAAAAAAGAGGGTTGCTGCTGATGGTCGGTGCGACGGGCACCGGCAAAAGCACCACCCTGGCGTCCATGCTCGATCACCGTAACGAAAACATGTCCGGCCACATCCTCACCATCGAGGATCCTGTTGAGTTCCTTTTCAAGAACAAGCGCTCGGTCGTCAATCAGCGCGAGGTCGGTACCGATACGGCTTCCGGTGAGGTAGCGCTGAAAAATGCTTTGCGACAGGCTCCAGACGTGATCCAGATCGGCGAAATCCGCGACCGCGAAACCATGTCGGCAGCCTTGGCCTACGCACAGTCCGGCCATTTGTGCCTTGCGACCATGCATGCCAACAACAGTTACCAGGCGCTCAACCGGGTTCTGAGTTTCTACCCGGTGGAAGTCCGCCCCACCATGCTGGGTGACCTGGCCGCCGCCTTGCGCGCCGTCGTGTCGCAGCGGCTGCTGCGTACAACAACGGGTGGGCGTACCCCTGCCGTCGAAATCCTGCTTAACACGAAGCTTGTCGCTGAAATGATTGAGAAAGGTGACTTTTCGGGCCTGCGAGAAACCATGGAAAAGTCCATGACCGAAGGCAGCCAGACTTTCGAACTGGACATCGCGCGCCTCATCACAGACGGCACGGTGGATCGCAAGGAGGGACTGGCCAACTCCGACTCTCCGACCAACTTGATGTGGCGACTGCAAAATGACTTCAGCGCACGTGCCAAAGTCGAGGAACCGGAAGACGACCCGGACGACGAGCCCTCGTTCACCGAAATCACTCTCGACGTCAAGCATTGAAAGACCCCGACCGAGCGGCGATGACCGTTTTTGAATTGATCACTGCGGGCGCGCACGCGCTTGGAGATGCCAGCGTCAGTTTTGGCCACGGCACGACCAATGCATTCGACGAGGCCGCCTGGTTGGTTTTGTGGCAATTGGGTTTGCCGCTCGACGCTCCCCTGCAAGGGGAAGATTCGGTGGCCGATCAGGTACCAACGCCAGAACAACAAGAACATGTATCGGCCCTGCTGAGGTCGAGAATCGAAAGTCGCAAGCCTGCCGCCTATCTGACGCGTGAGGCCTGGCTGCAGGGTCTGGCCTTTTACGTCGATGAGCGGGTGATCGTACCGCGTTCGCTCATCGCAGAGTTGCTGGTCAACGGGGCGATAGACTCCTGGCTTGGCGCCAGCACGCTCAAGGTCCTGGACCTCTGCACCGGTAATGCGAGTCTGGCCATTTTTGCCGCTCTGGCCTACCCGGAAGTGACGGTGGACGCAACTGACATTTCGGCTGAAGCCTTGGCGGTGGCACGCATCAATGTTGACAGGTACCAACTGGGCGAGCGCATCCGCCTGCTGGCATCAGACGGTCTGGCCAGCGTTTGCGGTCCCTACGACCTGATTCTGTGCAACCCGCCCTACGTCAACGCACAGAGCATGGCAAGCCTGCCACCCGAGTACCGTGCCGAGCCCAGCCTGGCACTTGACGGTAACCGGCACGGCGCCAGCGACGGCATGGACTTTGTCCGGCAACTGCTGATCGATGCACCCAGGCAAATGAGCGAGCAGGCCATACTCGTCCTCGAGATTGGCAACGAACGCGACCACTTTGAGGCTGCTTTCGGCGATCTGGAGGCGCTATGGCTCCAGACCAGCGCCGGTGAAGACCAGGTGCTGCTGCTGACAAGGGACGCACTATTAAAATACGTGGCACCCAACTGAGTTGCGTCGTCGACTGCGCTCTGCCCCAGAAAGATTTCTTTGATAACCCTCAAAAATGTGACCTTGCGCCGCGGCGCCAAGGTGCTTCTCGATGCTGCCAGCGTAACCATCAATCCCGGTGAGAAAGTGGGTCTGGTCGGACGCAACGGCGCCGGCAAGTCATCCCTCTTTGCCCTGCTCAATGGCACGCTGCATGAAGACGGTGGCGAGTACTACGTGCCACCGCAGTGGCGCCTGGGTCAGGTGGCTCAGGACATGCCTGAGACCGAACAAAGCGCTACCGACTTCGTGGTCGAGGGTGACACCGCTTTGCTGGCCGCGCAGCAGGAAGTGAGCGCCGCCGAGGCGACCGACGATTACGACCGTATGGCGCATGCCTACATGGAACTGCAGGACGCCGGCGCCCATGACGCACCGGCACGCGCTCAGGCACTGATCCTGGGGCTCGGCTTCAAGACGACCGAATTGACGAATCCGGTAAACAGTTTCTCCGGCGGCTGGCGCATGCGGCTGCAACTGGCACGGGCGCTGATGTGCCCTTCCGATCTGCTGTTGCTCGATGAGCCGACCAACCATCTGGACCTGGACGCCCTGGTCTGGCTGGAGGCCTGGCTCAAGCGCTATGAAGGCACCATCATCGTCATCAGTCACGACCGTGAGTTTCTCGATGCGGTCAGCAACGTGACGCTGCATATTGATGCCACCAAGCTGATGCGCTACGGCGGCAACTACAGCAAGTTTGAAGACATGCGCGCCGAGCAGATGGAACTGCAGCAGAACGCCTACGCCAAGCAACAAGACAAAATCGCCCACTTGCAAAAGTTCATTGCCCGCTTCAAGGCCAAGGCGAGCAAGGCCAAGCAGGCGCAAAGCCGCGTCAAGGCCCTTGACCGCATGGAGAGAATCGCGCCGCTGCTGGCCGAAGCCGACTTCACCTTCGAATTCAAGGAACCCGCCAACTTGCCCAACCCGATGCTGGCCATGCAAGGTGTCAGTTTTGGCTACCCCGCAGCCAAAGATGCACCGACTGGCACAGCGCCGACGGTGATTGTCAAGAACGTCAGCCGCTCCGTGCTCGCCGGCCAGCGCATCGGCATCCTGGGCGCCAATGGACAGGGCAAATCGACGCTGGTCAAGACAGTGGCCCACGCCCTGGCGCCGATTGGCGGCGAACTGACCGAAGGCAAAGGCCTCAACGTAGGCTACTTTGCGCAGCAGGAGCTCGACGTGCTGCGCCCGCTTGACACGCCGCTGGAGCACATGATCCGTCTCGTCCGGGAAATGACCGCTGCCGGAAAAATGCTTGGGCAAGCAAGCCGCGAGCAGGATCTGCGCAGCTTTCTGGGCACTTTCAACTTCGGTGGCGACATGGTGAAGCAGCCTGTGGGCAGCATGAGCGGCGGCGAAAAGGCGCGCCTGGTACTTTGCATGATTGTCTGGCAGCGCCCCAACCTGCTGCTGCTCGATGAGCCGACCAATCATCTGGATCTAGCCACGCGCGAGGCGCTCTCGATGGCGCTCAACGAATTTGAAGGCACGGTCATGCTCGTCAGCCACGACCGGGCACTGTTGCGCGCCGTCTGCGACGAATTCTGGATGGTATCGCGCGGCGGTGTTGAACCCTTTGACGGTGATCTGGACGACTACCAGCGTTACCTGCTGGATGAAGCAAGGCGCCAGCGCGAAGCCATCAAGGAAGCCAGCAGCAGCGCTGCGAAAGCTGAACGCAAAGCCCAAGCCAGTGCAGCCTCAGCAGTCAAAGTCAAACCAGCGGCGCGCGGCACGCTGCAACGCCGACTACAGGACATCGAATCGCGAATGACCACCTTGCAAGCCGAAGGCGGTTCCCTGGAAGCCCACCTGTGCGCGGCGCCACCACCATCCGATTTTGCCGAGCTCGGCATGCGCTTGAAACTGGTTAACGATGAACTGCAGGCGCTGGAAGAACAATGGCTGACGGTTTCGGATCAGCTCGAATCCGTGACCGTCTGACTGCCCTGCCTGCGCTCCGCCGCCTCACCCCATGTGCAAGCCGCCGTTCACGGAGAAATCTGCACCTGTCGAGTAGCTGCCATCATCCGATGCCAGCCAGGCGATGATGGATGCGATTTCGCTCGGCTCACCGAGTCGTTTGACGGGTACCGTAGCAACGATCTTGTCGAGCACGTCCTGTCGAATCGCGTTGACCATGTCCGTTCCAATATAGCCGGGGCTGACGGTGTTGACGGTCACGCCCTTGTTGGCCAGTTCCTGGGCCAAGGCCATCGTGAAACCGTGCATGCCTGCCTTGGCAGCGGAATAGTTGGTCTGCCCGGCCTGACCCTTGGCGCCATTGACCGATGAGATATTGATGATCCGGCCCCAGCCCTTCTCGACCATATCGGCCACGACCTGTTTGGTGACGTTGAACATGGAGTTCAAGTTGGTTTCAATGACTGCGTCCCAGTCTTCGCGCGACATCTTGATGAACATGCGGTCACGGGTGATGCCGGCATTGTTCACCAGCAGGTCGATACTTCCATGTTCTGCTTTGGTCTTGGTGAAGGCGGCTACGGTGGAATCCCAGTCCCCCACATTGCCAACCGAGGCGTAAAAAGTGAAACCCAGAGCCGTTTGCTCGGCCAGCCACTTGGCGTGATCACGCGTTGGACCGCAACCGGCAATGACCTTGAAGCCTTCCTTGTACAAACGTTGGCAGATGGCGGTTCCGATGCCACCCATGCCGCCGGTGACGTAGGCTACTTTTTGACTCATGAACTTGCTCCCGAAAGGTTGATGAATTGACAATTGACCGTGACTATAGCGACTTCTTTGCCGGTCCGCATTGCGGAAAACACTGAGATCATCGCTTTCCCAGAGCGCCCTTCCAGTCGCGGAACACGTCGATATCAAATCCATCCGGATAAAACAGATAGCCAGGCTTGTGGCCCTTGGTGTCCATGACACCGTACTGCCAGATGAACTCCTTGGTCTTGCGGTCGATCACCAGCACGCGATCACGCAGGTCATCGACGACAAAGATGTCGCCGGTATCGGGTAATTCGCGGGCAATGCTGCAATGGTCAAGCATTTTGTCGCCGTCCTTGACAAAGTACTCCCAGCTGATCTTGCGTGTGGCCGGATCAAAAATCACAATGCGCCCGGGCTTCCAGAAGTCCGCAACAATGACCTGCTTGCCGTCAACCGTCATGAAGGCGTCGGACGGATAGCGGATATTGGGCGCCTGAACACTCCACAAGACCTTGCCCTCGCGGGTGACACGCGAGATCCAGGATCCGGAAATTTCCGTCACCAGAATATCGCCGTTTTCCAGCGGTGTTGCACCATTCGGGTGAGCCAGCTCATGGGGCGGTTTGTGATTGCATTTGCCGGGCGAACCCCATTGCGTGACAACGCTGTTGTCCTTCGGGTCAATGATCAGAATGCGGCAGTTTCGGATATCCGCCGTAATGAACTTACCGTCAGCCAGCAGATGCGCATCGTCCGGATAATTCAGAAAGCCCGGCGCCTTGCCGCGAACGTCGGGGGTGCCGTAGGTCCAGGTCAGTGCCTTCTTTTCGTAGTCCACAATGTGTACGTCGAAGTTGTCCTCCTCGCTCACCGCCAGCAACTTGCCGTCCGGCGAGAAGTTCACATCCTCATTGCCCCGATAAACCTTCAGTGCGGGTGAAACGAACTCCCAGACAATGCTCTTGTCAGGCGCAATTTCGATCAGGCGGTTATTGCGACGGTCAGCAATCACGACCGGGTACGGTAGGGGTTTGCCCCAAGACGGGACCGGATTCGTGCGGCTGCCCGTGACGGGTGGAATGGGTGGCAGAGTCACACCCGCCGAAACAATGCCTGCTCCGGTCATCTCGGCGGTGACTGTGACTTCGACCCCGGGTGCTTTGGTTTTGCCTGCTCTTGTCGTGTCCTGGGCAATAGCCGGAAATGCGCCAAGGCCCA
>CAIYGK010000299.1 GCA_903925725.1 uncultured beta proteobacterium
CTAGCCTTGTTCTCGGAGATGGTATTTTTTTCGTGAAGTCGATAAGCGACCAGTGGCTGGTCCAGAAAAGTGATGTTCTTCTTTCCCAAGACCACTCGAAGGATGAACTCCAGATCGTGCGTATATCGCAAGGGCGCGAACGTGCCTACCGATTCAAATACGGATCGTCTGACAAACAGGTTGGAGGTAGTTACCAGAAAGTTTGCCCGAAACAACGCAAACGCGACGTCGCGCTCTTTTCGGTAGAACGCCAGGGCATCGTCGTACCAGGAGTTGGATACCGCGTTACCCTGGTCGTCCAGGAACGAGGCCCGGGTTGCCACCACATCAATCGAAGTATCAGATTGAACCAAGGCCAGACAGGCCGCCAGTCGGTCTGGCGCAAAACAGTCGTCCGAGTTGAGAAACGCCACAAAGTCGCCAGTGGCGCGCAGAATTCCGGCATTCAAGGTGTGATGTGCGCCCTGATTGGGCCAGGACCAGAAGATGATTTCGGGATGATCCTTGCACAATTGCCGCACCACTTCGGCCGAACCATCGGTTGAGCCATCGTCAATGACAATGATCTCGGCGGGTGGCACCGTTTGCATGAGGGCACTCTGTATTGCCGCCTCAATGTACTTTTGGTGGTTGTAAAGGGGAATCACCACCGACACGCGCGGTACGGGCACGCCAACTTCTGGCAATGTCGCACTGGACGATGCTGGTGCTTTTGTGCTCAACGGCATGGGTTGGATTTCACTATCAAAGAGCGGCACATGATACCCCGTTGGGCGCAGGTCATAGCTCACAGTTTTTTCAGAATCACCGCCGCAACAAGACCCAGATTGCCGAGCCAGGTCTGTCGATAGACACCGGCGCGCAGCAACGCTGCCAATCTGGAATAAATCCCCCCCTGTCGGGCTTTTGAGAATTCATCGAGCCTGACCTGATTTTCCGCAGTGAGTTGGGCACGCATCGTTTCCAGCGCGGCGATGTTCATCTGGCTCCAATTCCTGAAGCGTCCCTTAAGCAACATGTGTAAGCGATGGGCGCGAGCGGTCCACGTGCCATTGGTCCCAATCAGGTTTTCACTGTGTTGGCGATAGCGTACCGTCGGATAGATGTCGTGAAACACGCGTCCACCACTGCCAGAAACCAGTTGATAAGTCCACCAATCGTGTGCAGCCACTTCAACGTCGGGGCCGGCAATACGCAGCAAATCACACGCAGCCTTGTTGAACACCATCGTGTTGCCGCTGGCAATACTTTGTACCAGCGCATTGGCAAAGCCGAGCGGTCTGGCCCATTTTTCAGAAAAACCGATCTCCTGATTGTCTGCATCGACTTTACGGGTGCGAGCACAGTAAAGTGCAGGAACGTCGGCCGGTATACCCTCAAGCCATTGCAATGCCTGCGTCAGTTTGTCTGCTTCCCAGATGTCATCCTGGTCGGCGTAGGCGTAATAGTCGGCATCAATGTTTGCGTTACAGGCGAGTGAGAGAAAGTTGGCGGCAAAGCCTTTGGCAGGTCCACGGAGAATGGAAAGTCGCGAGTTGCCCAGACTCGCCTGGTATTCGTCCAGAATGGCGTGTGTGCTGCGATCCGATCCATCGTCGGAAACCCAGACTGACCACGACGTGTAGGCCTGCCTGACAATGGAGTCGAGTTGCTCACGCAGGTAATCGTTCCCGCGCAGCGTGCAAAGCAGAATAGCGACACTTGGCGCCCTGACTGCGAATTTGTCGTTTGATTCGGATTGCATCAGTCTCATGACAACTCAATGCAGCGGATGCACCACCACCTGGCCAATCTCTGGCCAGCGCCGGCGCACATATACCCAGGCAAGCAGACCGACACACATCATGCCCAGCGAGGCCGCTGCCATGGCGACCGTGGAATGCATAACCAGCGGTGCAATCAGCCCGGCGACCAACCCGTTGGCAGTCGACCCGATAAAGGACTGCAGGGAAGATGCCATGCCGCGGCGCATTGGGTGCAGGTCGAGTACGAGCAGCGTGACCACCGGCACCATCATGGCCCACCCGAAGGAAAAAATGGAAATAGGTATTAGCGCCCATGAGGCCTCGGCTTTGAACAGGATATTGGCAGCCAGATTGATGAGTGCGATCAGCAACATGATGGCAAAGCCGTATTTGATCTGCCGCTTCGGAGCGATCCTGCCCGCCAGGCGGCCACTGACCCAGGCACCCGCCATGATGCCACTGATGGAGAGCAGAAAAAACCAGAAAAACCGGGTTGGCGCAAGGCCCAAAAGTTCCCCCAAAAAGACCGGTGCCGACAAGACATAAAGGAACATGCCGTTAAAGGGCACACCACTGGCCAGCGCCAGCAGCAAAAAGCGCGGATCCAGACCCAACTGCCAATAGCCCTGCATCAGATTGCGCGCGTTGAACGGTTGCCGGTGCGTGATGTGCAGTGTTTCAGGCAGCAGCTTGTAGTTGGCAATCCAGAGCGCAATGCCAACAGCGGTCAGGAACCAGAAAATGCTGTGCCAGTTGAGGTGCACAAACAACCAGCCACCAATGATGGGCGCCACCGCCGGCGCAACGCCGAAGTAAATAGTGATCTGGCTCATCACCTTTTGTGCCTGGGCTGGTGCAAACATGTCGCGCACCACAGCGCGCGCCACGACAATGCCAGCGCCCGTGGACAAACCCTGCATGGCGCGAAACAGAACCAGTTGCCCGATGTTTTGTGACAACGCGCAGCCGGCCGAGGCCAGCGTGAAGGCCGCCAGACCCCATAGCACCACTGGCCGGCGCCCCAGACTGTCTGAAATGGCGCCATGAAACAGGCTCATGAAGGCGAAACCAAAAAGATAAGCTGACAGGGTCTGCTGCATTTGCACCGGAGTGGCACCGAGCGAGTTCGCGATGCCGGCAAATGCGGGCAAATAGGTATCGATGGAGAAGGGTCCGAGCATGCCCAGCACGGCCAGCAGGACGGCCAGCGCCCAGCGTGGCGCGGCCCAGAGTTTCTGGGCATCCGGATTCATTTCTTGAGCTTGTCGTAATTCATGTGCACAGCGGCTTATTGTCAGTCATAAGACAGCGGCTAGACTCAGCGCTGTCATGGAAGCTTCAACCATCATTCGCGACGCCGTGATGCACGTCACACAGATCAGACAAACCGCTGCCGAAACACCTGGTCTGGCGAGCGCCGTCAGCGCAGTAAAGCAGTTCCAGGCGCGACGTTTTGCCGGCACTTATTTTGATTTGCTGCACTCCGAGCAGTACCGGTCTGCAGCTATATTTTTTTTGCAGGAACTCTACAGCGAGAAGGATTATTCCCAGCGCGATACGCAGTTTGGGCGGATTGCCGGCGCATTGGAGCGACTCTTTCCGGAGCAGGTGGTTCAAACTGCGGTGTCCCTGGCGCAGTTGCATCGCCTGACGGAAGATCTTGATCTGGCGATGGCGCAACATTGGCTGCGCCTTGCTGATCAGGCCCAAGTGATGCGTTACGTGAAGGCTTGGCGATGTGTGGGGCGACGCGATGAGCGCAATACCCAACTGAACACAGTGTTGAGCGTTGGGCATGAGCTTGACCGGCTGACGCGAACGCGCGGCCTGCGCATGATGCTCAAGATGATGCGCAAGCCAGCCAATCTGGCGGGTATGGGGTCCCTGCAACAGTTTCTGGAGTCTGGCTTTGACACCTTCGCCGAAATGGCGCGCCAAGGTGATGGAGCGCGCCATTTTCTGGCCACGGTCAGGGAGCGCGAAGCTGCTTTAATTGATGGTTTGTTTGATGCCAGCGCTGTCGCCTGCGAGACGAAAATCACCTTGCTACTGGGGCAAGCCCCGTAGCGGCAACGGCGACTCTGACCTGAAAATAGGCACAAAGGAATTGCTATGGAAAGAATCTGGCTCAAGAGTTATCCCCCGGGCGTGCCACATGAGGTGAATCCGGAACAATATCGGTCACTAACACACCTGCTTGAAGAGTCTTTTCAGAAAAATGCAGCCAGTCCTTTTGCTGTTTGCATGGAGAGCTGGATGAGTTATGGCGAACTCGACCATCTGTCCGCCGCGCTGGGATCCTGGCTGCAAAGCAAAGGACTGGAGTCAGATGCGCGGGTGGCCATCATGCTGCCCAACATCCCGCAGTTTCCGGTCACGATGTCGGCTGTGATTCGGGCGGGCTACACCTGCGTCAACGTCAACCCACTCTACACTGCGCGCGAACTCGAACATCAGCTCAAGGACTCGGGC
>CAIYGK010000300.1 GCA_903925725.1 uncultured beta proteobacterium
CGTGCGCCGCACCTCGGTATAGGAGTCGGGAGCCACCTGAATCTTGGCCAGGATCAGATGGCTGCCGTTGGTTTCGGTCGCAGTGTTCCAGGTCACCGGGTTGCCCACGCCAGTGCCCGAACCAATCAGGCGCAGGTCGGTGTACCAGGTCACACCTGTGTATGCGGT
Organism: uncultured beta proteobacterium; assembly: GCA_903925725.1. GTDB lineage: Bacteria > Pseudomonadota > Gammaproteobacteria > Burkholderiales > Burkholderiaceae_C > Rhodoferax. The sequence continues at coordinate 169 of CAIYGK010000300.1, forward strand.
GGTGCTGCTGAGTGAGAGCTTGACGGACCCCGAGACTGGCTCGGTCTGGTCCAGAACAATGGTGGGTGGGCTCGGCGGCACACTGACGCTGACGCTGCTTTGCCCTTGCGGTGTGGAGATAGTGACGGTGCTGGCCGGCAATACCGCCACCACCCGGTACACACTCGAGACCGTGACGGCGCGCTGCCACTGCATGGCGGTGCCGCTGCCACCGACACCGGAGACTGTCTCAACCAGGCTGAAACTGCCATCCGCGTTTTGCGCCTCAATCCGGTAACTGGTGCCGACCGGGAAGCTGTCGGACCATTGCAGCAATACCGTGTTGGTGCTGAGGTTGACCGTGGAAGTGAGCTGTGTTTGATTGGCTGCCACGCGGTCGAGCACCATTTGCTTGACGGTGCTGATGCTGCTTGTCTGGGCCAGCGCGGTAACCACTTGGGTCATCTGGGTGGCATTGAGCTTGATTTTCAGGGTGTCGAGCAGTTTGTCCTGGGTATCGCCACCGGCGGTGTTGGCGGCGGTTGCGGGTTTCAGAGCGGTACTGACAAAGCTGCCAATGCTGCTGGTGTCAACCGTGCCGGCCAGCACCAGGGTGACATCGGTCTGTGCTGCCTGCACGGTGGCGGTGGTGATGGATCGACTGGCCGCTGCTGCGTCAAAGGCTGCAAAGAAGGTGACGGGCTCACTGCCGAGCACCCGGGCGGTGAGCATCTCGGTCAGCGGCGTGATGTTGGCTGTGGCGGTAATGCCACTGCCGCTGCCGGTGGCGACGCTGTGCAGTTTGCTGCTGTCGGCTGGATTGCTCACCTCCAGCACGCAGGGCAGAACTCCGCCGCTGATGACCAACTGGTAGCTGCCGTCGGCCTGTGTCGTTGCGCTGCCGTTGCCAGTCTGGCATTTGGCTGTGATGGTGGCTCCGGCAATGGCCAGACCGCTGGCCGCTGTGCCACTGAGGGTCAGACTGGCAACGGGGGGTGGCGCGAGAGGTGTTGACGATCCCCCGCCACCACAGGCAACCAGCAGGGCTGCGCTGGCCAACAGCCAGGAATAGAGTTTGGTTCTGGAATTCATGATCGGCTTTCCCTGCAATGTTGAAGTGCCAATAACTGCCAATACCGAAGGCGATCTGCTGTCGCCTTGTATTCGTGCATTCTTGGCTCATGGCTGGGAATATGGGCTGACCCAGGTCAACGGTCCATGCTATCTGCACGTGGGACCCAGCATAGTCCCGTGTGGGCTCACAGGCTGATCTTGCCGGCTACAGTGAAACCACCCCGGTCACTGCATTTAATTACAGCCCCTCAGGCTCATAGCGTGAGCCTGGATGCAGGCAAGATAGCTTAATCGTCACAAAAGTCAGGGGTTCAAGGAGCAAAATGCATCGAAAGCTCATGCCCGGTGGCCATGGTGCAAAAACGTACAACTAGAGGGATGTATGAGCGAGGTCGTTCGGCTGTATCAGTACAAAAGCTTGCTCAGCGGTCGCACAGCCGTCTCTGCTCAATCCATCCAGCAAGCGCTGGAAATCTCACCCGCCACCTTCAAGCGCGACATCGCCAAGCTGCGCGATCAGTTGCATGTGCCCATTGAGTTCAACCGCGAATTGGGCGGCTACACCCTGGAGCAAGGCCACACCGACACCGAGTTGCCGGGGCTGTGGTTCAGCCAGGAGGAGATTCTCGCCTTGGTCACCATCCAGCAACTGCTGGAACAGCTCGAACCGGGCTTGCTGGGAGCCAAGCTCAAACCCCTGAAAGAGCGACTGGGCCAGTTAATGGAAAAACACGGGTTGGCCAGCCAAGATGTCGCTAAGCGCATCCGCATCGTGCATGCGGGCAAACGCATTGTGATCGTCAAGTCATTTGAAGCAGTGGCCTCGGCCACCCTGGCACGCAAGCGCCTCAAGATCTGGCATTTCAGTCGGCAAAACGGCAAGACCACCGAGCGTGAAATCTCTCCGCAACGCTTGGTTCATTACCGGGATAACTGGTATCTGGACGCCTGGTGCCACCTGCGGGACGACATTCGCAGCTTCAGCATCGATGCAATCACGCGACTGGAAGTGCTAGAGACCACGGCCAAAGACCTTGCAGCCAAGCGCATTGATGAAGCGGTTGACGCAGGTTATGGCATCTTTGGCGGCGCTCCCAAAGGTTGGGCCACGCTCAAGTTCACGCCAGAGCGGGCGCGCTGGGTGGCCAGGGAGGTTTGGCACCCTAATCAGCGCAGTACGACAGAGCCGGACGGTAGCTACGTGCTGGAGATTCCGTATTCGGATGAGCGCGAGTTGCTGGGTGACCTGTTACGCTTTGGGGCTGATGTGGAAGTGCTGGCGCCGGCGGACTTGCGTAGTCGGATCAAGAGGGCGTTGCATGAGGCGCTCGGTAGATATGTGTGAAAGCCGCGGGGGCTACTTTTAATATGAAAATTAATGAATCGCACTTTCGAAGGATTTAACTTGTCAGCCCAGTTTGGGCTCCAGGGATTTTGGGCCTTCGGTCTTACTGTAGCTGCTTTGTGGACCTCTAATCGTGAAACTTGAACAACTCCAGACCAACGCCGCGATCCGGGGCATCGTCCCAGACGCGCTGGTTACGGTCGTCAGCATCCAGTGGTTCGGCTCCGAGGCGCTGGAGCTGACCTACAAGACCCCCACTGGCAAGGTAGCCAATGAGTTGCTGTACCGCCATGATGAGCCGCGCCTGGAATTGGTTGAGCAAGGCAGACCCTGGAGCTTTGACGGCGATGGCGCGCTGTTTCGACTGGTGTCCGAAGCGCAGCGCATCCGCCTTGCACATCTGTTTGACCCGGTCCTGGCGGTCCACACCTCTGTCGTAGATCCGCTGCCACACCAGATCACGGCTGTTTACGAGGCCATGTTGCCGCGCCAGCCGCTGCGGTTTCTGCTGGCGGACGATCCTGGAGCGGGCAAAACCATCATGGCCGGCTTGCTCATCAAGGAACTGATCGCCCGTGGTGACCTGCAACGCTGCCTAATCGTCTGCCCCGGTAGTCTGGCCGAGCAGTGGCAGGACGAACTCTTTCGGCGGTTTAGCCTGCCCTTTGAGATTCTCACCAACGACAAGCTGGAAGCTGCCCGCACCGGCAACTGGTTTATGGAGACCAATCTGGTCATTGCCCGCCTCGACAAGCTCTCGCGCAATGAAGAAGTACAGGCCAAGCTCCAGGCACCCGATTGCCGCTGGGACCTTGTGGTGTGCGATGAAGCCCACAAGATGTCGGCCACCGTCTTTGGTGGTGAAACCAAGTACACCAAGCGTTATCGCCTGGGCCAGTTACTCTCAACTCTGACCCGGCACTTCCTGC
>CAIYGK010000301.1 GCA_903925725.1 uncultured beta proteobacterium
AGCAGGTGATCGGCCTGCGCCATCACGGCTTGCAACTCGCGCGCACGGCGCAGCTCCGGGCTTTCCTCCTTGCCGCCCAGCCACTCCGGCGACCAGATCCGGTTCAGGTTGTGCACCAGTTGCCGGCTCTCAAACGGTTTTGTCGCATCAAAGGTTTCATAGGCCGCAACATTGGAAAAACTCAGCGTCAGCGTGCCCACCAGAGGCCGCACCTGAGCGTCGAGCAGAGCGCACACCGCCACCATGCCGCAAAACTCGTTGCCATGCGTCAGTGCATTGATCAGCACATGCGGCCCCGGCTTGCCGGAATCGAATCGGTGCACGTAATCGACACCGACGTTTCCCTGCCGGTACGCCGACAGGTCACGCGGCAGCACTTCCAGCGCGGGAATATCAAGCGGCATTGCGACCCTTCTGACTTTCAAAATAAACGACCTTGCGCGCCCGCTGCACATCGCCCAGTGGACGATGCGCAGCCAGCGCCTGCCAGGGATCGAACACTTCGGCTTCCACCTGCGCCAGCAAGGTCTGTCCCTTGCGTGAAGCGCTGTCCTGCAGCGGCAGCTTCAGGCGCGCTACGGTCGTGTAGGGGCTGCTCCAGTTGACGCTGGCGTCTTCAATCGGCGTCTGGGCTTCGCTCACGAAAGGCTGCAATTGCAGATCCCACTGCAGCGCCTGGCGTGCCAGTCTTGCAGCAAAATCCGCACCCCAATCTGCGCTGGCGCCCGGCGTGGCCACGCCGTTCGCAGCACCAGGGACAAGCCGAACCCGCACTGCGTACGGACCACAGGCCATGGGGGCTGCGCTGTACAAAGCTTCGGTGACAAAACCACCGAAGGGCTTACCCACCGTCTTGAACAGTTTGATCAATCGCGCCGGACCGCCCAACAAGCCATAGCGCCGGATCAGATGCTTCAGCAGTGCACCATTGCCCTTGGCCGCCGCCAGCACAAAGCTGACGAATTCTTCGCTGCTGGCAAAGCCGAAAACTTCCTGATTGATCAGTGTGAAATCCTGACTCTTGGCAGGACCGTTGTTCAGCGCGGAATCGCCCTTGACACCCAGAACCTTGAACGCAAAACCGCGAATGTCGGGTGTGCGGTCCGGCGCACGGTCCATGCCGCCGTTGGACAGTCGCACCCGGACCTCAAACTTGCCAGGTTCGGTGAAGAGACCATGCCGTGCGAAGGCTGGCAAATTGGACAAGACCTCCAGTTCACCCTGAGCCACAGTGAGCTGCTTGCGGTGCAGTGCGCGGCCTGTACCAAATTTCTTCGACTTGCGCATCTGCAGTTCAGCAAATTGCTGACCATAGCCGGCAAAGCGCTGCGCCTCATCGGCGGCCACGACTTCTCTCCATTCGGTGCTGGCGATCATGTTGTTTGCTCGGAGTTGAAATTTCCGCTCAGCAGCTCAGGCAAACGCGCCAGAGTCATCTTGAAACCACACGCCTGGGCATGGCCACCACCGTGCATGCTTTCGGCCAGGGGGATGCAGTCAAAACCCGGCTCCGAACGCAATCCCGCTTTTATGGCACCGTTCTTGTCGACGTTCCAGAGCAGCGCAAAAGTGCCGCTGCGCTTGCACAGGGTTTCGCCCACGACGCTGTGAAACGGACCCGGCGCATTGACCATCAAACCACTGATGCCGTTGAAGATCAGGGGCTGCGCACCCTCGGCAATATCAGCGGCAAGCTTGTGAAATTTCTCGTCCATGGCACGTCCGCGCTCAAGGTACTTGTGCATTTGCCCGGCGTCGAAATTGGCGATCTCGTTCCAGCGTTCAAATACCATGGGCTCCATGTCGAGTGCCGCCAGGAAGCCGGCGCTCTCGGGATATTGCCAGACCCAGATGTCACGGTCTTCGATAAGACGTACCAGGTCCGGCAAGGGCTTTTCGCGCTGGAAAAACTCCCAGGCCAGCCTGGAGCCGGACTTCTTCATGTCGAAATGGACCACGCCACAGCGACACGTGAAGCCACTGAGCTTGTCAGCGGCGCTCTTGTGGTGGTCCAGCATCACCAGCTTGGCGGCACGCTCCTCAATGGCGTGCATGATGGCGGGAGCAAACGAAAAGTCCAGAATATAGACCGCCCGGCCACCCAGTGCCGGCAGGTCGTCCACGGTCTTGATGTCGCCGTGATCCAGTCCCAGAAACTCGGCCTGGCCACGGTAGAAAAGCCAGGCTGCCAGCGCTGCGGCAAAGCCGTCGGGGCAATCACGGCCATGGTAGATGACCAAGGGTCGGGGATCATTTCGGTCGGGCGCGACCAGCAGACTTAAGGGAAGAACAGTTCTCATTGGGGGGGAATCATAGCCGGCTACCTAAAATCACGTCATGAACGCCTCTAATAGCCCCGCCTTTTTCATTGCCCAAGCCGAGCCCGACGGTCAGCAGTTTGACGCCTGGCGCACGCAGAGTCTGCTGGTTTCTCTGGAGCAAGGCGGCATTGAATGGCCAAGTTCCTGCCGTAACGGCACCTGCCGCACCTGCATGGGGCAACTGGTATCGGGCCAGGTGCGTTACGAAATTGAATGGCCGGGCCTGAGTGCTGAGGAAAAGTCAGCCGGTTGCGCGCTGCCCTGCGTCGCCTTTCCCTGCTCTGACCTGACGATCACGCGCGGATCACTCTGACGCCGGCTTGGGCGGCCTGGGGATCTTTTTGAACCGGATCTGCCGGTCCAGCTCGATGGCATCTTTCTTGATCTGACGTTTGGCGTCGAGCTTTTGCCCCTCCGCGAGCCACCGCGCAAATTCCTGTGGTGTCTCCAGCGTGACCCTTCCGATGGCGGCCGCCCGAAAGTCGTAGATCACAATCTCGGCTGCCTTTTGCAGATTGACGCGCTTGCCGCCCTGCAGCGCGCCGCGCTGGCGGCCAATGGCGTCGAGCAGTTCCTCATCACTCAAAGCAGAGGCGGCGCTGAGCTTGTAGCGCGCCTCCAATTGCGTCGCGTAATGGGTCTTCAGATAGTCGAGCAGTTCAAGTGCCACCTCTTCTTCGTTGAAGGCGTTGCGGCCAATCGCGCCGCTGGCGGCGAGGTTGTAACCACTCCTGGCAACGATGATGCGCGGCCACAGCACGCCGGGGGTGTCGTAGAGATAGAAATCATCGGCCAGCGAGATCCTCTGTTCGAGCTTGGTGATGCCCGCTTCATCGCCAGTTTTGGCAGCGCGTTTGCCCGTCAATGTATTGATCAGGGTGGACTTCCCTACGTTCGGAATGCCGCAGATCAGCACGCGCATGGGCTTGACCATGCCACCGCGATTCGGTGCCAGCTCAAAACAGGCCTTGACGAGTGCCTTGGCCGGCGTTGCCACACTGGCGTCGAGTGCCAGAGCACGCGTCCCCGGCAGACCGTTGTAGTGGGCTAACCACTCGGTTGTGCGCGCGGGATCGGCCAGGTCCTGCTTGTTGAGTACCTTGAGCGAGGGTTTGCCGGCAGTGAGTTGGGCCAGCAGTGGGTTGGCGCTGGAACCCGGCAGGCGCGCGTCGAGCAGTTCGATCACGACGTCAATATTCTTGATGCGCTCACCGATCGCCTTTTGGGTCAGGTGCATATGACCCGGAAACCACTGGATAGCCATGCTGCCTTTTACTCCTGAGAATCGAGCGCCGGGCGCATCCTACTCAACAACCCGGCTACGCAGTGTTTTGATCTGCGAGCGCTGGCTCTTGGCTACGCGCAAGCGCTGCTTCGAGCCGTAACTCGGTCGCGTGGCACGCCGAAGCTTCGGTGGCAATGCCACACTATTGACCAACTCGTGCAAACGCAGCAAGGCATCAAGCCGGTTCATTTCCTGGGTGCGATGCTGCTGCGCCTTGATCACCAGCACACCGTCCCGGGTGATACGACTGTCGCTATGTGCCAGCAGGCGCTGCTGCACATCCTGCGGCAAAGAAGAAGCTGAAATATCGAAGCGCAAATGGATGGCGCTGGAAACCTTGTTCACGTTCTGGCCACCGGCACCCTGCGCGCGAATCGCCGTCAGCTCGACCTCGGCTTCGCTGATTTCCAGCATGGTTGAGGAAGCGTTCGTTACCATGAACTCAGACACTCAGACTCAGCACCTCGGGTGCCGACAGGTAGCGCGCCACAAAGGCGCCAACCGCGCTCTGTGGCAATGGCAGCCAGACCGTGTGGCCGCTGCCCGGCGCCACAGTCATGGCCTGCGCGTCACTGTTTTCCATCTGCGTCAGGTGCACGTCCTGATTGCCGGCGGGCTGGATGATTTCCAGCCAGTCACCCACCGCAAAACGGTTCTTCACCGTGACTTCGGCCAGACCACGCACGGCGTCAAAAGACAGCACGTCACCGACATACAGGCTGCGACCCGACTCCGAATAGCCACGCAGGTAGTTCTGCGTTTCTTCCGGCACATGGCGTTGAAAAAAGCCCGAGGTGTAGCCCCGGTTCGCCAGACCTTCGAGCTGCCCCAGCAAGGCCGGATCAAGCTCGCGACCGGCCACGGCGTCTGCAATGGCACGGGCGTAACTTTGCACCGTGCGCGCCACGTAATACGGGCTCTTGGTGCGCCCCTCGATCTTGAGCGAATCGACGCCAATCTCGACTAGGCGCTGAACATGCTCGATGGCGCGCAGGTCCTTCGAATTCATCACGTAGGTGCCGTGTTCGTCTTCCTCGATGGGCATGTAGCTGCCGGGACGCTGGCCTTCCTCGATCAGATAGACCTGATCGCGCACCAGCTCATGCACACGCTCGGCTGCTTCCTTGGGCGCCAGAATATCGCCCGACGCATCGACCACGCCCGGCTGCGTCTTGTAATCCCAGCGGCAGGAATTGGTGCAACTGCCCTGATTCGCGTCACGGTGATTGAAATAGCCCGACAGCAGGCAGCGCCCGGAGTACGCGATGCACAGCGCACCGTGCACAAAGACTTCGAGCTCGGTATCCGGGCACTCCTGACGAATCTGCGCCACCTGATCGAGCGAGAGCTCACGCGACAGAATGACCCGGGCCACGCCGACACTTTTCCAGAAACGCACCGCTGCCGAGTTGACGGTATTGGCCTGCACCGAGAGGTGGATTTCCATGTCGGGCCAGGTCTCGCGCACCAGCATGATGAGACCGGGGTCTGACATGATCAGCGCGTCTGGCTTCAAGGCGATCACCGGCGCCATGTTCTGCACGTAGTTCTTCACCTTGTTGTCGTGCGGAAAAATGTTGGATACCAGATAAAACTTGTGCCCCAGCTGGTGCGCCAGATCAATGCCCTGCTGCAACACCTCGATATTTCCGAAGTCGTTGTTGCGCACGCGCAGCGAGTAGCGCGGCTGGCCGGCATACACCGCAGTCGCACCGAAGGCGAACGCGGTCTGCAGCATCTTCAGCGAGCCCGCTGGCGCCAGCAATTCGGGTGTTTTCAGGGTCATAGGCAGATTATCCGCGCTGTCCTGTTCCGGACAAGCCTGCGGGTCTCTCTGGCGCACAATGCGCCACTCGTGAAAACCAAATACCTTGCGCAACTGTTTGCGCTGTCTGCCCTGTGGGGCGCCTCCTTCATGCTGATCCGCATTGCCAGCCCGTTGCTCGGTCCCAATGTGCTGGCTGCCTTGCGCATCGGCGTAGCCACCCTCACGCTGGCTGTTTTGATGCGCGCCATGCGGCACAGCTGGCCTCTCAAGCACTGGCGCGAGCTGGCGCTGCTGGGCGCACTTTCCGTGGCCGCACCCTTCCTGTTGTTTGCACGGGCCGCCCTCTACCTGCCCGCCGGCTACAGCGCCCTGCTCAACACAACCGCCGTGCTGTTCGGCATTTTTGCCGCGGCTTGGCTGAAGGAAGACACGCTGACCCTGCGCAAGCTGCTGGGTTGTGTCTGTGGCTTTGTCGGCGTCGCGCTGATCGTTGGACTGGGGCCGGTCAAACTGTCTCCCGAGGTAATTCTGGCGGCGCTGGCCTGCATTGCTGCGTCCGCCTGCTACGGTACGTCAACGCCACTGATGAAACGCGCCATTGGCCGTATGCAACCGCTCGAAATCGCTGCCGGCATCCACGGCCTGTCCTTGCTGATGCTATTGCCCGGCGCGGTCTGGAGTTGGCCAGAGGCGCAGTTCACGCCAGTCGCCCTGGCGGCAGTCGCCGTGATGGGTGTGGTGACCTCGGGCCTGGCTTACTGGCTGCACATCCGCATTCTGGTGCACGTTTCACCCGTGGCCGCAATGAGTCCGACTTTTCTGATTCCGATCTTCGGCGTCACCTGGGGGCATCTGTTTCTGGGTGAACAACTCAGCAGCGGCATTTATCTGGGCGGTGCCCTGGTGCTGCTGGCCAGCGCATTGGTAACGGGTTTCAGCCCGTGGCAGAAGTGGCTGGACGCAGTCGATGCCAAGCTCTGACGCCGCTACACCGAGGCTTTGATCGGCTGAAGGGGAACCTTCACATCACCGCACTGCGCACGCTGGCGTAGCGCGTGCTCCATCACCACCAGTGCCAGCATGGCCTCGGCAATCGGCGTCGCGCGAATGCCGACGCAGGGGTCGTGCCGGCCTTTGGTGCTGACCTCGACCGATTGACCAGAGACGTCAATCGATTCGCGCGCCCTCAGTATGGAACTCGTGGGCTTCACCACGATGGAAACTTCCAGATCCTGCCCGCTGCTGATGCCACCCAGCACGCCACCGGCGTTGTTGGTCCTGAAACCCTGCGGTGAGAGTGAGTCGCCATGCGTGCTGCCACGCTGCGCCACGCTGGCAAAGCCGGCGCCTATCTCGACGCCCTTGACGGCATTGATGCCCATCATGGCGTAAGCAATATCGGCGTCAAGCTTGTCAAACAGCGGCTCGCCCAGACCGACCGGCACCTGGCTTGCGCAGACACGGATGCGGGCGCCGCAGGAGTCGCCGGCCTTGCGCAAACCCTCCAGATAATCTTCCAAAGCCGACACATCCGCTACCGGAGCAAAGAACGGGTTATTAGGTACGAAGTCCCAGGACTCAAAAGGAATGACCACTTCGCCCATCTGCGTCATGCAGCCACGAAACACCGTGCCGTACTGCTGAGTCAACCATTTTTTGGCGACTGCGCCGGCAGCCACCATCGGCGCCGTCAGGCGTGCGCTGGAGCGCCCGCCGCCACGCGGATCGCGAATGCCGTACTTCTGAAAATAACTGTAATCGGCGTGACCGGGACGAAAGCTCTGCAAAATATTTGCGTAGTCCTTGCTGCGCTGATCGGTGTTTTTGATCAGCAGGCAGATCGGTGTGCCAGTGGTCTTGCCCTCGTAGACGCCGCTCAAAATTTCCACCGCGTCGGGCTCGTTGCGCTGCGTCACGAACTTCGAAGTACCGGGACGCCGCCGGTCCAGATCACCCTGGATATCGGCTTCGCAGAGATCCATCCCCGGCGGGCAGCCGTCAATCACGCAGCCAATGGCCGGACCATGGGATTCACCAAAGTTGGTGACCGCGAACAAGTTTCCAAAGGTGTTACCGCTCATGGGGCCGGATTATCCCAGACCATGCAAGACCGGATAATGAAGCCCTGTTCAGCAATGCAAGAGGAAAACCATGTCCGGCTACTCTGACCCTGGCTTTGACACCCTGGCACTGCACGCCGGTGCCGCGCCTGACCCGGCAACCGGTGCGCGCGCGGTGCCAATTCACCTCACCACGTCCTTCGTTTTCGAGTCCAGTGACCAGGCCGCTGCGCTCTTCAATCTGGAGCGCGCGGGACACGTTTACTCGCGCATCAGCAACCCGACCAACGCCGTGCTGGAGCAGCGCATCGCGGCGCTTGAAGGCGGCATTGGCGCCATCACAACGGCCAGCGGCCAGGCGGCGCTGCACCTGAGCATTGCCACGCTGATGGGGGCCGGCTCGCACATCGTGGCCTCCACCGCGCTGTACGGCGGTTCACAGAACCTGTTGCATTACACACTGCGCCGCTTTGGCATTGAAACCACCTTCGTCAAACCCGGCAACATTGAGGGCTGGCGTGCTGCGGTGCAACCCAACACCAAGCTTTTCTTTGGTGAGACCGTTGGCAACCCGGGGCTGGATGTACTCGACATCGAGACCGTCTCTGCCATAGCGCACGATGCCCGTGTGCCGCTGCTGGTGGACTCGACCCTGACCTCACCCTGGCTGATCAAGCCCTTCGAGCACGGTGCCGATCTGGTGTATCACTCGGCCACCAAGTTCCTGAGCGGCCACGGCACGGTGATTGGCGGGCTGGTGGTGGACGGCGGCAGTTTTGACTGGGACAAGTCGGGCAAGTTCCCGGAGCTCACGACGCCCTACGAGGGCTTTCACAACATGGTGTTCAGCCAGGAGTCCACCGTTGGCGCCTTCCTGCTGCGGGCACGGCGCGAAGGGCTGCGCGACTTTGGCGCCTGCATGAGTCCGCACTCAGCCTGGCTGATTCTGCAGGGCATAGAGACGCTCTCTTTGCGCATGGAGCGCCACATGAGCAACACGCGCAAAGTGGTGGAATTCCTTGTGGCGAACGCCTTTGTCTCACGCGTTGGCCACCCGCTGCTGGAGAGCCACACCAGCCACGCGCTGGCGCAGAAGTTGCTGCCACGGGGCGCCGGCTCGGTGTTCAGCTTTGACCTGAAGGGCAGCCGCGAGCAGGGAAAAAAGTTTGTCGAAAACCTCAAGGTCTTCAGCCACCTGGCCAATGTGGGCGACTGCCGCAGTCTGGTGATTCACCCGGCCAGCACGACACACTTCCGCATGAGCGACGAGGCGCTGGCGGCCGGTGGCATCACTCAGGGCACGATACGCCTGTCCATCGGCCTGGAAGACCCGGATGATCTGATTGACGACCTCAAGCGCGCGCTCAAGACCGCAGAAAAGGCAGGTGCATGATGGAACTCCTCGTCCATGGCAGCAAGACCTATTGCTACACCGGTGGCAAACCCTTCGATGCCGCCAAGCCCTCGGTGATCTTCATTCACGGCGTGCTGAACGACCATAGCGTCTGGATTCTGCAGACGCGCTACCTGGCGAATCACGGCTACAACGTGCTGGCGCTGGACCTGCCGGGCCACTGCCGCAGCGCCTGCACACCTCCGGCCAGCGTTGAAGAAGCGGCTGACTTCATCATCGCCCTGATGGACGCTGCCGGGGTTGAAAAAGCCGCACTGGTGGGTCACAGCTTTGGCTCGCTGATCGCGCTGGAGGCGGCAGCGCGCGCGCCGCAGCGGGTCAGCCACCTGGTGCTGGTTGGCACTGCCTATCCGATGAAAGTCTCGCCGCTGCTGCTGGAAAGCTCCATCAGCCAGCCGATGAAAGCCATTGACATGGTCAACACTTTTTCGCACTCCACGCTGGCACCCCCACCTTCGACGCTGGGGCCGGGTACCTGGCTCTACGGAGGGTCGCGCGTGCTGATGAAGCGCGTACTCTCCAGCAACAGCAGCGTGAACGTATTCCACACTGGCTTCAAGGCCTGCGACGACTACCGCAACGGTGAAGTGGCAATGGCGCAGGTGCAGGCACCGACGCTTTTTGTGCTCGGCCGCCAGGACCAGATGACACCGTCCAAGGCAGCGCAGTCGCTCATCAGCAAAGCGGTCAAGGGGCGCGTCGCGCTGATCGATGCCGGTCACGCACTCATGACAGAGGCCCCTGACGGCGTGCTGTTTGCGATCCGCGATTTTCTGAAAACCTGATTTTCTTTTTTCGAGAACTACAGCATGAACAAGCCCATCAAGACGGAACTCGACGCCAGGGCGATCGGGATTCTGAGCCAGGTCACGACCGCCACACTGACGACGCTGCTGCTGAAAAAGGGCTTGCGCAATGTCTGGCTGCGCGGCACCCGGCCGCTGCGCTCCGGTCAGCCGCGCCTGGTCGGGCGCGCTTTCACGCTGCGCTTTGTGCCGGCGCGCGAGGACCTGGCCACACCGGAATCCTGGTCCTCCCCGATTTCAACCCGCGCCGCCATCGAAGACATGCCCGCCGGCTGCATCGCCGTGGTGGATGCCATGGGTGTCACGGACGCTGGCGTCTTTGGCGACATTCTGTGCACGCGCATGGTCAAGCGCGGTGTCGCCGCGCTGGTGACCGACGGCGTGGTGCGTGATGTCTCGGGCGTGCTGGGCAGCGGTTTGCCGGTCTGGTGCAGCGGCGCTGCGGCACCACCGTCCGTAGCCGGTCTGACTTTTGTGGACTGGCAACGGCCCGTTGCCTGCGGCGGTGTGGCCGTCTTTCCGGGCGATGTCGTGGTGGTGGACGATGACGGTGCGGTGCTGATTCCCGCCGCCCTGCTCGACGACATCCTGACGCTGGCGCCGGAGCAGGAGCGGCTGGAGAGCTGGATCATGCTGCAGGTAGAGAACGGTGCAGCGCTACCGGGCCTGTACCCGCCAAATGCGGAGAACAAGGCGCGCTACCTGGCAGATACCGCCGGCAAGTAAAGCCGCGCTCACAGCGCTTCACGCAGGCGCAGTGCGGTCCAGTCACCGTTTTTCCACAGGCCCTCTGTGCTCTCCTGTCGCCCCAACAGCAAGGCCTGCAGCAAAGGCGCCAGAGGTGTGACGTCAGGATCGGCCAGCAAGACATAGCGTGCTGCCTCGTCGGTGCCCTGCTCTTGCAGCAAGCCAATCCAGTCCAGTGTGCAAAGGGCTTCGAGCACCGGTTCCAGATGCAGGCTATCGACCCGCAGCAGGGCAGCCAAGGGCTCGATGGCCAGCCCTTTAACCTTTTGGAGCCGGACACGTTCGAGCTGCTGCAGAGTTTCCAGCGCCAGTTGAAACTGAAAGCCGGGCGTGCGACCACGCAGTTCCCGCCCTGCCAGCAGGCTGGGCAGGTAGGCCGTTATCACGGCGCCCAGCAGGACGATCAACCAGGCGGTATAAATCCAGATCAACAGAATCGGCACGGTGGCAAAAGCCCCGTAGAGCACCGAGTAGGTCGGGACCTTGGCGAGGTACAGCGCCAGCAATTTCTTGGCGAGTTCCAGACCGGCCGACACAAAAAGACCACCAGCCCAGGCGTGCGCCCAACGCACCCTGACATTGGGCACGTAGTGGTACAGGGCCGCCATACCGCCAGCCAGCATGAAGAACTGCAACAGATCAAGCAGCAGTTCAACCCCACCCGGCAGCACCGAGACCACGCCCCGGGAAGCAGAAATGGCGTAGGAACTCAGGCTCAGACTGAAACCCAGCAACAGTGGGCCCAACGTGAGACCCGCCCAGTAAACAAGAATTCGTTGCCCGAACGGACGCGGCGTGCGAACACGCCAGATGCTGTTCAGGGTGTGGTCAATGGTCAGGATCAGCGCCAGGGCAGTAATGAACAACAGTGCCACGCCCGCCCCGCCAAGCTTGGAGGAATGGCTGGCGAACTGGGTCAGGTAGCCCATCACCTGGCGCGCGATATTGTCGGGAATCAGACTCTCCATCAACCATTTCTGCAGCACCTCCTGAAACCTGGAAAACATCGGAAAAGCGGTGAACACCGCCAGCGCCACGGTAATCAGAGGCACCAGGGCCATGGTGCTGGTAAAGGTCAGGCTGCTGGCCGTGACGCCCAGGCGATCCTCGCGAAAGCGCTCGCGCAGCGTGCGCACTGTGCTCTTCCATGGGAAACGCAGAATTTCTTGAATCATGGCCGCTATGATGCCATTGCAATGCAGCAAGTCCAAAATACTCCTTCCAGCGAGGTCGCCAGCACTCGCCTGGTCGCCGTCGGCAGTCTGCTTGGCCTGATTCTTCTGGGCCTGATGTGGGAGCTTTACCTGGCACCGCTGCGCCCCGGCGGCTCCTGGCTGGCGCTCAAGGTATTGCCTCTGTGCATTCCTCTGGCCGGTCTGCTGAAGAACCGCATGTACACCTACCGCTGGGTCAGCCTGATGGTCTGGCTCTATTTCACCGAAGGCGTGGTGCGCGGCTACAGCGACAGGACACCGGGTAATTTGCTGGCCCTGATTGAAGTTCTGCTGTGCCTGAGCCTGTTTGCTGCGTGCGTGCTGCACGTGCGCTTGCGCCTGAGAACCCATGTTGCAAGGAATTCATGACATGCAAGCCCTGCTTGACACACTGCGCCACATCGTCGGTAGCACTCATGTCCTTACAGACGGCGACCTGAGCGCCTGGACGCAGGACTGGCGCAAGCGCTCAAGCGGCAAGGCGCTGACGGTGCTGCGCCCCGCCTCCACTGATGAAGTTGCGCAAATCGTCAAAGTCTGCGCCGCCTATCTCACCGAACACCCGGACTGCGGCCTCGGTATCGTGCCGCAAGGCGGCAATACCGGACTCGTGGTCGGCAGCACACCTGATGCGTCCGGGCATCAAATTCTGCTCAGCTTGCAACGCATGAACGCCGTGCACAGCGTGGATGCGGCGAACCTTACGATGACGGTGCAGACCGGCTGCATTTTGCAGAACCTGCAACAGCGCGCAGAAGAAGCTGACCTGCTGTTGCCGCTGAGCATGGCATCGGAAGGCACGTGCACCATAGGCGGCAATCTGGCCTGCAATGCCGGCGGCACGCAGGTGCTGCGCTATGGCAACACACGCGATCTCTGTCTGGGGCTCGAGGTGGTCACGGGACAGGGCGAGATCTGGAGCGGCCTGTCGGGCTTGCGCAAGGACAACACTGGCTACGACCTGCGCAACCTGCTGATTGGTTCCGAGGGCACGCTGGGTATCATCACCGCCGCCACGCTCAAGCTCTACCCGCTTCCAGCGGCGCGCTTGACCGCCTGGGCTGCCGTGCCGTCGCTGGAGCATGCCATCGCGCTGCTGACACTGGCGCGCCGCCAATTTGATTCCGGTCTGACCGGCTTTGAAGTCATGGGCAGCTTTGCACTCAGCCTGGTGGCCAAACACTTCTCGCACCTTCACATGCCACCGCACATGGAGGCACCTTACTGCGTGCTGCTGGAGATCTCGGATCATGTGTCGGAGCAGCATGCAAGAGAGCAATTCGAAGGATTGCTGGAAGTCGCGCTTGAAGGAGGCATGGTGACCGATGCCGTGGTGGCCGAGAGTCTGTCACAGGTCAATCAGCTCTGGCACATCCGCGAGAGCATTCCACTGGCGCAACCGCTTGAAGGCTTGAACATCAAGCACGATATTTCGGTGCCGATCTCCAGCATCGCGGAATTTGTTCGCACCACTGACGCTCTGCTGCAGCAAGCCATATCCGGCGTACGCATGGTCAACTTTGGCCACCTCGGCGATGGCAACCTGCACTACAACGTGCAGGCACCCGAGCACATGAACCCGGCGCGCTTCCTGGCCGAGCATGAGGAGCAGGTCAACAGCCTGGTCTACGACAGCGTCACCGCTTTCAAGGGATCGATCTCTGCAGAACACGGCGTCGGAAGCCTGAAAGTGGAACAACTGGAAAGGTACAAATCACCGGTCGCGCTGGACATGATGCGCGCCATCAAACGCGCGCTGGACCCGCTAAATCTGCTGAATCCGGGCCGGGTTTTGACGGTTTAAATCGATAATCAATGCCTATGACACAGCACCCCGTCCGCTCACAATACGAAGACTTTCTGCGCCATGTGGATACGCATGGCGTGTTCAAGCCCGACCGCACCGGCACCGGCACCAAAAGCGTGTTTGGTTACCAGATGCGCTTTGATCTGAACCAGGGTTTTCCGCTGGTGACAACCAAGAAGGTTCATGTGCGCTCCATCATCCAGGAACTGCTGTGGTTCTTGACCGGGTCCAGCAACAACAACTGGTTGAAGGAGCGCGGCGTCACGATCTGGGACGAGTGGGCCGCGCCCGACGGCGACCTGGGTCCGGTCTATGGCGTCCAATGGCGCAGTTGGCCGACACCCGACGGCGGCCATATTGACCAGATGGCCCAGGTGATCGAGACGCTCAGGACCAACCCGGATTCGCGCCGCATCATTGTCAGCGCCTGGAACGTGGCCGAGCTCAACAAGATGGCCTTGATGCCCTGCCACGCCTTCTTTCAGTTCTACGTAGCGCCCGCCGCTGCCGCAGGGGAAAAGGGAAGGCTCAGTTGTCAGCTCTACCAGCGCAGTGCCGACATCTTTCTGGGCGTACCTTTCAACATTGCCAGCTACGCGCTGCTAACGCACATGCTGGCCCAGCAGTGCGATCTTGACTTGGGAGACTTCATCTGGACCGGCGGTGACTGCCACATTTACAGCAACCACGCCGAGCAGGTGGCACTGCAGCTCAGCCGCACGCCTTATGCCTATCCAACGCTCACCATCAAGCGCCGCCCGGCCACGCTGTTTGACTACGAGTTCGATGATTTCGAGTTCGTCAACTACCAGTGCCACCCGGGCATCAAGGCTCCCGTGGCGGTCTGAATGAGGCTGCATCTGATCTTTGCCCGGGCCGCCAACGGTGTCATTGGCAAGGGCAACGCCCTGCCCTGGCATTTGCCGGAAGACATGGCGCACTTCAAACAGACCACCATGGGCTGCCCGGTCATCATGGGTCGCAAGACCTGGGAATCGCTGCCACCGAAGTTTCGCCCCCTGCCGGGGCGCCTCAATGTCGTGTTGACACACCAGATGGACTGGAGGGCTCAAGGCGCCTTGTCTGTTCATTCGCTTGAAGAGGCCTTTGCCCTGTGCCCACAGAAAAGTGATGCCTGGGTCATCGGCGGCGCTGAAATTTACAGGCTGGCTTTGCCCTTGGCCAACAGCGCTGTCGTCACCGAAATTGACGCAAGCTTTGACGGTGACGCCTTTGCGCCACAATTCGGACCACAATGGACTGAGACGGCCCGTGATCCCAAGGTCTCGGCCAGTGGTTTGAGATTCAGTTTTGTCACCTACCGCAACAATTCAGGAGTTTGATATGTCAGGAGATGGATTTCACGTGCATGGCCCGCACGATCACGAGTTGGAACACGCCCAGCAAGGCGAACATGGCAGCGAACATGGCGGCATGATCAATCAGATCGCAATGTTCACTGCCATCATCGCCACCATCGGCGCGATTTTTGGCTATATGGGTGGTGCCACGCAAGCCAATGCCGGCCTCTACAAAAACAATGCTGCGATCAAGAAGACAGAAGCGTCCGATCAGTGGAACTATTATCAGTCCAAGAGCACCAAGCAGTCACTGGCAGAGCTGGCACGCGATTTGTCACCCGACGACAAGAAAGCCAAATACCAGGAGAAGGTTGACCGCTACGAAAAGGAAAAGGGCGAGATCAAGGCCGGAGCTGAAAAGCTGGAAGCGCAGGCCACACAGTGGGACAAGCAAAGCGACGAGCAGATGCACCAGCATCACCGCTGGGCGCAGTCCACAACCGTGCTGCAGATCTGCATCGCGCTGGCCGCCATTGCCTTGCTGACCCGCAAGAAGTGGCTGGAGTACGCCATGTTTGGCGCAGGTGGCCTGGGTATCCTGGTCGGCGCGCTGGCTGCGCTGCATATCTAGTCACACCGCGCACTGACGCAACCCGGCGTGAAACCCTCGCCACAGAGTGCGCACTTCTCCGGGCTGCGGCGCGGCGCGACGCTGCTGCTGCTGATATTGCTGGTCGGCACCTTGGGTTACCGCTACATCGGCGCTCCCCAAGCAACCTGGATCGACAGTTTCTACATGACCTTCATCACCGTGGCCACCATCGGCTATGGCGAGATTGTGGACCTGAGCCAGCATCCCATGGGCCGGTTATTCACCGTTTTCATTGCCGTGATCGGCATTGGAACGATGAGCTACCTGTTTTCCACCTTTGTTGCCTTACTGCTTGAATCCGACCTGAACGCCACGCTGAGGAAGAAACGCATGAAGAAAGAAATCGCCAGACTGTCCGGGCATTACATCGTCTGTGGTATTGGACGCGTTGGCAGCAACGTGGCCAATGAATTGATTCAGACCCATCGCACGCTGGTGGTGGTCGAAAATGACCGGGAAGCACTCGACCGCTGGCTCGAAGATCACCCCGACACTGCCCATCTGCATGCAGACGCAGCTGACGATGAAGCCCTGCGCGCCGCAGGCGTGATGGCAGCTGCCGGTGTCTTTGCCGTGACCGGTGACGACAGTCACAACCTGATGGTTTCGCTCTCGGTCAAATTGTTGAATTCAAAGGCACGCGTAGTGGCTCGTCTGCACGACATTCGCAACGCCGACAAGGCGCGCCGCGCTGGTGCTGATGAAATCGTCTCGCCCGACTTCACCGGTGGCATGCGCATTGCGTCGGCCATGGTGCGCCCGCATGTAGTCAATTTCATGGACCAGATGCTGCGCACGGACGATCAACTGCGGGTTGAAGAAGTGCAAGTTCCAGCAAACTATCCCGCGACACCCATCAAGGAACTTATCGCAAAATCCAGAGATTACATCCTGCTGGCAACACATGAACATGGCAAATGGGTTTTCAATCCAGCCGACGAGCACCTGCTCAAGGGCGGCGCGACCCTGGTGCTGATGGCGACGCCGACTGGCCGTGTCGAAATTGAAAAGCTGTTGCAGAACTGAACGCGCCATGAAGCTTGCCACCTGGAACGTCAATTCGCTCACTGTGCGTCTGCCGCAGGTTCTGGACTGGCTGATGACCAATCAGGTCGATGTGCTGGTGCTGCAGGAACTCAAGATGACGGACGACAAGTTTCCATTGCAGGCTTTCCAGCAGATAGGTTACGAGGGTCACTGCTTCGGCCAGAAGACCTACAACGGCGTGGCCTTGTTGTCACGCTCGCCAGCCACAGAAGTGGTCCGGAACATTCCCGGTTTTGCTGACGATATGGCGCGCGTCATTAGCGCCGACGTCAACGGCGTGCGCGTCATTGGCGGCTATTTCCCGAACGGCCAGGAACCTGGCAGCGACAAGTTCGAATACAAGAGGAACTGGCTGAAGGGCTTGCGCAACTGGGTGCGCGAAGAACTCGCAAAGAACCCCCGACTGGTTCTGATGGGTGACTACAACATCACTTTTGATGATGCTGACGTCTGGGATCCGGTGGGCCTGAAGGACACGATTCATTGCACCGAGGAAGAACGCTACCACTTGCGTGCATTGATTGCGCTTGGACTGAATGATGCCTACCGGCTGTTCCCGCAAACCCCAAAAAGCTATTCGTGGTGGGACTACCGCGATTTTGGTTTCCGGCGCAATCGCGGTCTGCGCATAGACCACATTCTGATCAGCGACGCGCTCAAGCCGCTGGCCACGAGCTGCCTGATTGACAGGACACCACGCAAAAACGAACGCCCCAGCGACCATGCGCCGGTGATGCTGGAGCTACTCCAGCCCTAGCTCGGCAATCTTGCGCGTGATGGTGTTGCGGCCAATGCCGAGCTTTTGCGCTGCCTCGATGCGCCGCCCTCGGGTCGCCGCCAGTGCGGCCAGTATCAGGCGGGATTCAAAGCGACGCGTCAAGGTGTCCCACACGTCAGTGCGTCCGCCAGCCAGCAAGGCAGCTGCGTCGGTCTCCAGACCTCGCTCCCAGTTGTCGACAGCCGCTGACAGCACAGGGCTTGCAGTCGCGAGGATGTGCTGGCCTGGAAGAGCGGCTGCAACAAGAGGCGCCTGTTCCGCTGGCGCTGGCTCCTGTGCCGGGTACTCGCCCGCCGTGACTCCCACCTCCGGCGGCAAGTCCTTGGATTCGATCAGCTGCGCCGGTGTCATCACCGTCAACCAGTGACACATGTTTTCCAACTGGCGCACGTTGCCCGGAAAGGCGAAATTTCCGAGCCAGACCAGTGCCGCGTCAGAAATCCGCTTCGGCTCCACGCCGAGTTGCAGCGCACTTTGCTGCAAAAAGTGACGCGTCAGCATGGGCACATCTTCCCTGCGCTCGCGCAAGGCCGGCAGACGCAGCCGGATCACATTGAGGCGGTGAAACAGGTCCTCGCGAAACGCACCATCTTTGACACGCTGCTCGAGATTCTGGTGCGTCGCGGCAATGATGCGCACGTTCGTCTTGACCGCGCTGTGTCCGCCAACCCGATAGAAATGGCCATCACTGAGCACGCGCAGAAGCCGGGTCTGCAGGTCAAAAGGCATGTCGCCAATTTCGTCGAGAAACAGCGTGCCTCCGTCGGCCTGCTCAAAGCGGCCACGGCGCATCGTCTGCGCACCGGTGAAGGCACCGCGTTCATGGCCAAACAACTCGGATTCGAGCAGATCTTTCGGAATCGCTGCCGTGTTGATCGCCACAAAAGGACCAGCAGAGCGCGTTGAGTGCTTGTGCAGAGCCCGCGCCACCAATTCCTTGCCCGAGCCCGACTCGCCCGTGATCATGACCGTCACATTGCTTTGGCTTAACCGCCCGATGGCGCGAAACACGTCCTGCATCGCTGGCGCCTGGCCCAGCATCTCGGGCGTGTCGGCCATGCTTTCCACGCTCACCTCTTCGCGCTGGCTTTCTTCCACAGCCCGCCGGATCAGTTCAACTGCCTTCGGTAAATCAAAGGGCTTGGGCAAGTATTCGAATGCACCACCCTGAAAAGCCGATACCGCACTGTCCAGATCTGAATACGCGGTCATGATGATGACCGGCAGCGCCGGAAATATCTCTTTTACCTTGCCCAGCAGGTCCAGACCCGAGCCGCCGGGCATCCGGATGTCGCTCACGAGCACTTGCGGACCGTTGTCCTCACTACAAGATTCCAGAGCCGCCAGAACGTCGCGCGTGTTGTTGAAACTGCGCGTTGGCAGGTTCTCACGCAGCAACGCTTTTTCCAGCACGAAGCGGATGGACTGGTCATCATCTACGATCCAAATCGGCTTCATATATTTTGTGCTCGCCTGAATTCAACGGTTAAGGAAGTGGGATCAATATCTTGAAATCGGTATGACCTGGCACACTGTCGCACTCGATCAAGCCGTGGTGTTGCTGAACAAAAGTTTGCGCCAGCGTCAACCCCAGACCAGAACCCCCTTCACGCCCGGAAACCAGCGGATAAAAGATGCGATCCTTGATCGAGTCTGGTACACCAGGCCCGTTGTCTATCACATGCAATTCCAGTGCCAACCGGTAGCGCTGTTTTCCGAACGTCGTCTGGCGCGCAACTCGAGTATGGAACGTGAGCGTCGCCGTGCCTTGCGCAATCTGGTCGGTCAGGGCCTGGCAGGCGTTGTGCGCGATATTGAGCACAGTCTGTATCAACTGTTCGCGATCGCCCCGAAATTCCGGAATCGAAGTATCAAAATCACGTATGACATCCAGTCCTTTCGGGAACTCGGCCAGAATCAGCAGACGCACCCGCTCGCAGACTTCATGGATATTGACGTCTCCCACCAGATGCGGTCTCCGGTGTGGCGCCAACAACCGGTCTACCAGCGACTGCAGTCGGTCCGCCTCATGGATGATGACCTGCGTGTACTCGGTGAGTTCAGCTGACTCGATCTCCATCTCAAGTAGCTGTGCAGCGCCGCGAATGCCACCAAGTGGGTTCTTGATTTCATGCGCCAGATTGCGGATCAGTTCCTTGTTGGCCTGCGCCTGCTCTGCCAGCCGCTCTTCGCGATCCTGACGCGCCTGCAGTTCGAGTGGCAATAGCTCGACAATGACTTCGTCAGCTCTCTCGGTCTGCGTCACGATCACGTGCACCGGCAATGGCTCCCTGCTCAGGCGCTTGAGCCAGGCGTCGTAGCGCAGGGCGGCAAACTCGTTGCCACCGAGGCCCTGCAAGGCGTTGTTCAATGCCATCGGTTCGGTAAAACTGTCACTGAAAACCGAGCCCACTATCGCGCGTCGTGACAGTCCCCGCGCATCTTCCAGGGCTGCGTTGGCAAACAACACGGCCCCATGGCTATGCACAACGGCAACCAGGGTGGCAAGCAAGTCGAACGACTGAAAACGCTCTGCCGACGCAAGGACAGATGCCGGATCAACGGGAAGTGATGGCAGATTCAAACTGATTATTTTGTCGCAGTGGTTGGCGAAGCGCGCCCCAGTTCGCGCTGGATACCGGCGATGTCGCTCTCATTGCGCGCCAGACTGGCCTTCAGCGCAGCCACCCGGTCGAGGTACTTTTGAGAATTACGCAATTCGTCGGCGCGCTTTTCCGGTTCACCATGGTTGTATTCCTTTTGCAACTCAAGCTGGCGCTCCTGCGCCTTTCTGAGCTCTGATTCGAGAATTTGCACGGCATCGGCGTCACGCGCCTTCTGCTCGGCGGCGTCCACTCGCTGCCCGGCCGGTGCTGCCGGAGTTCGCGCCGGCGCCAGGGCTGCGGTGCGCGTTCCCTGCACGACCGTGACGTTACCGCCTTCGATCAGCTTGCAAGTCTTGGTCTGTACGTTGGGCAAGACGTTGGTGTACTCATTGCCGCAGCGGTAGATGCGGTCCTGGCAATAGCCGCTTGTCGACAACACGGAAGCAAGAAGCGGCACGATCAGGACATGTTTCATAGCGGACATTCTAGGGGTCGATGCATGCCTGCCAGTATGCGCCAATTGCCGCAGAAATGAAAAAGGACGGCACAAGCCGTCCTTCTTTGTCGCACACTGCAAGAAATTACAGTGAGTAGTACATGTCGAATTCAATCGGGTGTGTTGCCATGCGCAGACGCGTCACTTCCGTCATCTTGAGTTCGATGTAAGCGTCGAGCATGCTGTCGGTAAAGACGCCACCCTTGGTCAGGAAGCCGCGGCCAGCATCCAGACAATCGAGCGCCTGGTCCAGGCTGTGGCAGACGGTCGGGATCTTGGCATTTTCCTCGGGCGGCAAATGGTA
>CAIYGK010000302.1 GCA_903925725.1 uncultured beta proteobacterium
GGTTGATTGTTGATCTTCATACCTACCTCGTTGCTCTCTAAACTAACTGGGGTAGGTGTAGCAGGTCATTCTGGCACGGGGGGGCCGGTCGTGAGCGCTAACAAAGTGCCCATTGCAGTCAGTGACAAGAGGAGAAGTGGTCAATCATCAACACCATCGTGACGGACAAAGCAGCCGTTCGTGCCTAGAAGGTTAGCAAACCCACTTGGCGGCGACTCATTGAGAGGCTTCTGCCTTACGGAATGCCAGTCGCCGCGTTGCTACTCGTATGCGTTTCCTATTGCACAATCCGTACGCAAAAAGGGAGAAATAGGTGCGGACGAGCTCACGTAGCGTGACCTCGCCTTCCGGCTCATACCAGATCGATAGCGTGTTGCAGCTTCCCAACATGGCTTGCGAGGCAAGCAGAGGATCAAGGTTTTCGTCGAATTCACCTGCCTTAACTCCCGCCAGAACCAGTTCCATCCACAGTCCGGCGTAGGTGGACCACGTCCGGGCCAAAGGAGCCGATCGGTTGCCATGCTGCTTGGCATAAATAGCGCGAAAAATGATCTCCATTTCGCGGTGGCACAACTTGAATTGCGCCAGGTGATTCTCGGCAGCAAGATACAGGCGCTCTTCTGCTGAAACAGGCAACGCCATGATTTTTTCGAGGCCGCGTAGCAGTGCGTGACTCGTCGGCTTGATGACCGCGTAGAGGATTTCCGACTTATCCTTGAAGTAGTAGTAAATTCCCTCCCGTTTGATGCCAATCGCATTGGCGATGTCCTCTATCGATGTCGCAGCGAAGCCTTGGCGGTGAAACAGTTCGGTCGCACAAAGGATGATTTCGTCTTTTCGGTTCATATTACTGGTTGATACTGACAAGGATGCTACCGACTCCTTAAACCGTCGCCTCATGGCTTGCGGCCTCATTCGGCATTTGTGCATGAACCTGATGGCCGAGTTCCAGCCGGCAAAGCCACAACCCCTTCAGCAAGAAGGCTATCTGTCTCGGCATCACTATAGCCTGCCTCTCGTAGCACCGATAGCGTGTGTTCCCCGTAGGCCGGGGCTAACGGGAAATGGCTGGGTCCAGCGAGATCGACGGCCGGCGGCTGTAGGCGGATAACGCGGCCATCAGGCAGCGTCGAGGTGAGCATCTTGTCGGCGATTTGCGCCATCCCCGCCACTTGGGCGATGGTCTGGATCGGCGCATGGGGAATGATGGCGCGCTGAAAATCCTCCATCAACAATGCGCTTGGAAACTTGCGCGTGACCTCGGCGATGTCAGCGTGAATCTGGGCACGCTGCTGGTGCCTGCCTTCGTTGGTGCAGCGAACCTCGTTGCCGATGGAGGCGAACTTGGGGATGGCCGCCAGCCTTTTCCACTGGCCATCGTTGCCGATGGCCACGAAGACGAAGCCATCGGCGGTGGGATAGGTATTGGTCGGAATGAACTTGCGATGCTCGTTGCCCGCCCGTGTGATCTCAGAGTAATCGCAGTCGAAGTTGAGCAGCGGCATGGTGGTGATCAGCCATGA
>CAIYGK010000303.1 GCA_903925725.1 uncultured beta proteobacterium
AACGTGGTACTGCTGCTGATCGACGCTACCCAGGGCGTGACCGATCAGGATGCCCATATTGCCGGCTACATTCTGGAAAACGGCCGTGCCGTGGTGTTGGCGGTGAACAAGTGGGATGCGGTCGATGAGTACCAGCGCGAACTGGTCAAACGCTCCATCGAGACCCGACTACCGTTTCTGAAATTTGCCGCCACCCATCTGATTTCGGCGACCAGGAGGCAAGGCCTCGGGCCGCTCTGGGTATCCATCGCGCAGGCTTTCAAGGCCGCCAATTGCAAGATGTCAACGCCGGTCTTGACCCGTTTGCTACTGGAAGCCGTGCAGTTTCAGAGTCCCAAACGCTCTGGCATGTATCGGCCGAAGATGCGCTATGCGCACCAGGGTGGCATGAATCCGCCGGTGATTGTGATTCACGGAAATTCGCTGGAACACGTGACCGACGCCTACAAACGCTTTCTCGAAGGGCGTTTTCGCAAGGAATTTGATCTGGTCGGCACGCCGATGCGCATTGAGTTCAAGACTTCAAGCAACCCCTACGCCGACAAGGCTGTTTGACATGAGGCCGCCCGTTCACCCGGGTGTGGTATCGTCAACCCCCTATCAATTTTTTGAACACGGAGAATATCGTGAACAACAAAGGTCAGTTACTTCAAGACCCCTTTCTCAACGCCCTGCGTAGGGAACATGTGCCGGTCTCCATTTATTTGGTCAATGGAATCAAACTGCAAGGCCAGATTGAATCTTTTGATCAGTACGTCGTGGTGCTCCGCAACACCGTAACGCAAATGGTTTACATGCACGCCATCTCGACCATTGTGCCGGGCCGCGCTGTGAATTTCGCAATTGGCGAGGGTGACGAACCTGCCGCCTGATCTTCAAAGCGCCCCGACCCTGCTGGTAGGGGTTGATCTTGGCTATGCGAATTTCGATGCCGAACTCGAAGAACTGGGCTTGCTGGCGCAGACGGCCGGCTTGAACCCGGTTGCTCGTCTGACCTGCAAACGCAAGGCACCCGATGCCGCCTTGTTTGTTGGCAGCGGCAAGGCTGACGAGATCAAGCTGCTGGCCACCCAGCATGGGGTGCAGGAAATCCTGTTTGATCAAAGCCTGAGTCCGGCGCAACAGCGCAATCTGGAACGTCACCTGGAACTGCCGGTCAACGACCGCACGCTCCTGATTCTGGAGATTTTCGGGCAGCGGGCGCGCAGCCATGAGGGAAAGCTGCAGGTCGAACTGGCTCGAATGCAGTACCTCAGTACTCGCCTGGTGCGGCGCTGGTCGCATCTGGAGCGCCAGAGCGGGGGCATCGGCATGCGCGGCGGCCCGGGTGAGACCCAGATTGAGCTTGATCGGCGCATGATTGGCGACAACATCAAGAAGATCAAGGAGCGCTTGCACAAGGTCAAACGCCAGCGCCAGACGCAACGCCGTCAGCGCGAACGGCGTGACGCTTTCAATATTTCTCTGGTGGGTTACACCAACGCCGGCAAGACCACACTGTTCAATGCACTGGTCAAGGCACGCGCTTATGCGGCTGATCAGTTGTTTGCGACGCTCGATACGACCACGCGCCAGCTCTATCTGGGAGAGGCAGCCCGTTCAGTATCGCTGTCCGATACTGTCGGATTCATTCGCGATTTGCCGCATGGTTTGATCGATGCCTTTCAGGCCACCTTGCAGGAAGCCGTCGATGCTGACCTGCTGCTGCACGTTGTGGACGCCGCCAGCGCGCACTGCCTGGAACAGATCGCAGAAGTCCAGCGAGTCCTCACCGAGATCGGTGCGGCTGAAATTCCTCAGGTGCTGGTATTTAACAAACTCGATGCCCTTGAAAAGGAACGGCAACCCCTGCAACTGGAAGACAGCTTTGATCTCGGGGGTGTGCAGACACCGAGGATATTCTTGAGTGCTGCACAAGGCGAGGGCGTCGCTGCACTGCGTCAGCATCTGGCGCGAGTTGTCGCTGGTTCAAGTTTAGGCACAATCCGGTAACGATACACAAGAGAAGATGAAATGAAACTTCATTTACGCAGCCCGGACTGGGCGCAACTGCCGGTTTGGATCAGGGG
This sequence comes from uncultured beta proteobacterium, assembly GCA_903925725.1. Lineage (GTDB taxonomy): Bacteria > Pseudomonadota > Gammaproteobacteria > Burkholderiales > Burkholderiaceae_C > Rhodoferax. The sequence goes on from CAIYGK010000303.1 coordinate 2,070, forward strand.
TATGTTCAACCTCAATGATTCGCGCTGGGGTCGCAGTGAGGATAAAGCGACCGACGGTGAAAAGGCCGACGCAGAGGCGCCCAAGGCGGATGAACCGGCTGCTCCGATCAAGAACGGTGGCGAACGCGGTCCCAAACGCGGGTCAAACCAGGGCCCTCCCGATCTGGACGAGTTGTGGCGCGATTTCAATCGCAAGCTCGGTGGTCTTTTTGGCGGTCTGAAAAATGCGGGGCGGGGCGTTGCCGGTGGTGGCAGCGGTGGTTCTGGCGGTGGCTTCCAACCGGATATGAAGAGTACCGGCATCGGCATCGGGCTGATTGTCGGTGTGGTTCTGCTGATCTGGTTGGGCACAGGTTTCTTTATTGTCCAGGAAGGACAGCAGGCGGTGATTACCCAGTTTGGCAAGTACCGTTCATCGGTCGGTGCCGGTTTCAACTGGCGCCTGCCTTATCCGATTCAGCGTCATGAACTCATCTTTGTGACCCAGATTCGCTCGGTCGACGTTGGTCGTGACATCGTCATGAAGGCGACTGGTCTGCGTGAGTCAGCCATGCTGACCGAAGACGAAAACATTGTCGAAATCAAGTTTGCCGTTCAGTACCGGCTGAGCGACGCGCGTGCTTTCCTGTTCGAGAGCAAGAACCCGGGAGAAGCGGTTGTGCAGGCGGCGGAAACAGCCGTTCGGGAGGTTGTGGGCAAGATGCGCATGGACAGTGCCCTGTCGGAAGAGCGCGATCAGATTGCGCCGCGTGTGCGTAACCTGATGCAAAAGATTCTGGATCATTACAAAGTCGGTATCGAAGTTGTGGGCATCAATCTGCAGCAAGGCGGTGTGCGCCCGCCTGAGCAGGTTCAGG
>CAIYGK010000304.1 GCA_903925725.1 uncultured beta proteobacterium
GCCGGTGCTCTTGACCGCTTCATTGAGTTGTTTGCGCGTGACGCCTGCTTCTACGGTCACAGTCAGGTCTTCGGCATTGATCGTCAACACCCGATTCATTCGACTCACGTCGATACTTATGCCGCCCTGCACGGCAAGCAAATGGCCTTCTAGCGAAGTGCCAACGCCAAATGGAATGACCGGGACATTAAAGTCGCTCGCCAGTTTGACAGCATCAACAACGTCTTGTGTTGACTGCGCAAACAACACGCCAGCCGGGGGTGGCGCGGCAAAAGAGGATTCGTCGCGACCATGATGCTCTCGCACCGCCAGGGCGATGGAGAACTGGTCGGAGAAACGCTCTTTCAGCAGATCAATCAAGGCCAAGGGTACCTCGCGCTGACAGATTTCGGGGGTCATGGACAGTGGTTCAGTCGGTGTATTCACAGTGGCTTCCTACGTTTTTAAAATCAATCCAGGGCGATATTGAGCTTGGCGACAGATTGTTATGCAAGGCAACAGCTTCCATTTTGCTGCAACAATAGCACCGATCAAGGAGATGTTTCATGGGACAACGACTCACACAAATCGCGACCCGCACCGGTGACATGGGTAGCACCGGCCTCGGTGATAACACGCGGGTCTCCAAAAACAGCCTGCGAGTGCATGCAATGGGCGATGTCGATGAGCTCAACTCCAATCTGGGTGTGCTGCTATGTGAAGATATGCCTGAAGCAGTCCGCCGACTGCTGGTGCAGATTCAGCACCAGTTGTTCAATCTGGGTGGTGAATTGTCAATTCCGGGGTTTGAGCTTCTCAAGGCTGAGGCCGTGCTGGCGCTGGATCAAGCGCTGGCCCAGTACAACGCGACGCTTCCAACATTGCAGGAGTTCATCTTGCCTGCGGGGTCGCGCGCGGCTGCCTTGGCCCATGTTTGTCGCACCGTGACGCGCCGCGCTGAGCGTTCCGTGGTTGCTCTGGAGGACAAGGAGCCATTGAAAGACACGCCACGTCAGTACCTGAACCGGTTGAGTGACCTCCTGTTTGTGCTCGCTCGCGTTCTCAACCGGCACCGTGCGGACGGCGCTGTCGGTGACGATGTGTACTGGAAGAGTGAGCGCCTTTTGCAAGCTGATTCGCAGTAACGGAATCCTAGCGCGGCGCCAGAATGGTCATGGTGATGCGTGAGACGCACGTCAGCTCACCTGCATCGTTGTGCATGTCTATTTGCCAGACGTGGGTCGTGCGACCCAGATGCACCGGCCGGGCGACGCCGGTGACCCATCCGCTGCTCGTGCTTCGGATGTGGTTGGCATTGATGTCGAGTCCGACGGCGCGGTGATCGGGCGGACTGGAGAATGCTGCGCCACAGGAGCCCAGCGTCTCTGCCAGGACCACGCTCACACCACCATGCAGCAAACCATAGGGCTGGCGCGTCCGGTGGTCCACTGGAACCCGTGCCCGGATGAAGTCGTCACCGACTTCCAGAAACTCTATGCCAAGTCGGGCCACCGTAGTGTCAACGTGGGCCGCCTGCAGTGTTTCTATTGAGAAGTGTTGCTTCCAGATACGCATTCAGGCTTCAATTGTCGAGGTCGCATTAATTAGGGGGAAAGACAAGTTTGGTATTGTACGAACCTTGTAACAAGATCCTAGCTGTCATGTCTCCCCATTTACCCCAGATTAGTCTCTATCAAGACTGGCTTCAGACGCAGCGCGGGCTGTGCTTTGAATCCTATGATGCGCTCTGGCGTTGGTCGACAACGGATCTGACCGCTTTCTGGCAAAGCATCTGGGATTACTTTGAGTTGCGCTCGCCCTCGCCCTGCAGCGTGGTCTGTGATGGAGCACCAATGCCCGGCACCCGGTGGTTTGTGGGGGCCAAAATTAACTACGCCGCAGAAGTGTTGCGCCACGCGCACGCGGCCCAGGCTGCTGGATTTCCAGCCATTCTTAGCCACAACGAAAAGAGTTTGGGTCACTCTGCAGCCCGGGAAACAAGTTGGTCTGAGCTACGCCGTCAAGTTGCCTCACTGGCCCTTCATTTGTGCGAGCACGGTGTGCAGCCGGGTGATCGGGTTGCAGCTTATTTACCCAATACACCGGAAGCCATAGTGGCCTTCCTGGCCTCAGCTAGCATTGGGGCCATCTGGAGCATTTGTGCGCCCGACATGGGAATCAACGCAGTACTGGATCGCTTCAAGCAAATCGAGCCCAAAGTGCTGATTGCTTGCGACGGCGTCACCTATGGGGGGCGCGATATCGATCGGAGCGCGGTCGTTGCAGAACTCTGTGCGGCTTTGCCATCAGTGCAGCATCTGGTGCTGCAGAGCAACCTCGGTTCAGTGTCGGGCCGCGACGAGCTTCCTCCCGGTCGCGTCCATTTCAACGAGACCATCAAACGGGACGATGCCCAGACGCAGAGCTTCGAGCCACTCTGGCTTGCGTTTGATCACCCACTGTGGATTGTCTATTCCAGTGGTACGACCGGACTGCCCAAACCCATCGTGCATGGCCATGGCGGAACGGTGCTGGTGGGGCGGACGCTGCTCTGCCTGCACAACGACGTTGGATGCAGCTATGCGCCCAACTCCCTTGGCGAACGCTATCACTGGTATAGCTCGACCGGCTGGGTGATGTGGAACGCGCAAGTCAGCGGCCTGCTTGCTGGCGTGACCTGCTGCATCTATGACGGAAATCCTGCTGGCCGCAGTGTTGATTCCAGCGGCAACAAGGTCGAGCCCGACTGGACCACGCTTTGGCGCTTTGCGGCCGAGCTCGGCGTCACTTTCTTTGGTGCTGGTGCAGCCTTTTATGCCAACTGCCAGAAGGCGGGTGTGGATCTGACTAGCTGTGGTGATCTTTCTCGGGTGCGTGCACTCGGTACCACCGGCTCGCCATTGAGTGCCGATGCCCAGACATGGGGTACGAACCAATTCCGCCACTTGAAGAACTTGCAACAGCGTGAGGGCGAAGAATTTTCCGCCGGGCCGCCCCAAGGAA
>CAIYGK010000305.1 GCA_903925725.1 uncultured beta proteobacterium
ACATCACAGCGCGACAAGTCCTGCGCACCGATGCTGTCAACGGCATCGTCCAGACCTGGGACCTGCCCTCGGAGCCGGGTTGCATTGCGCCGGCTGCCAGTGGCGGACTGGTGCTGGCGCTGCGCCACGGTGTCTTTCGAGCCCGTCAATGGGGTGGGCAGTTGCAACAAATCGCCACGCTCGATTACGACCCGGCGTGCCTGCGCGCCAACGATGGCAAGTGCGACGCGTTGGGGCGCTTCTGGATTGGCACCATCGACGAAACCAAGGCAGCGCACAACGCTGCCATGTACTGCCTGGACTGCCGCAATGGCCGCGCGCCGCTGCTGGAGTGCAAAGTCGGACACGCCACAACGGCCAACGGTCTGGCCTGGAGCCCTGACGGCGCCACACTGTACTGGAGCGATACCCCCAGCCACGCAGTACGCGCCTGGAACTTTGATGCCCCCAGCGCCACGCTGACGGCAGAACGCGTCTTTCATCAATTTGCCCCCAAGTCCGCTGGCGACACCGCCAATTACGCTGGCCGCCCCGACGGTGCAGCGGTCGATGTGGAGGGCAACTATTTTGTTGCCATGTACGAAGGCCGGCGCATCAGCCAGTTGGCGCCCGACGGCACTTTGCTGGCTCAATGGGAAACACCGGCGCAATGCCCCACCATGGTCTGCTTTGGCGGCGCAGACCGGCAGACCCTGTACCTCACGACCGCACGGCAGAAGCGCAACGAAGCAGAACTCAAAGCCCTGCCTTTGTCGGGCTGTGTATTTTCAATGCGCGTCAAGGTTCCCGGTCTGCCGGTAAACTTCTTTGCCGACTAATCACCACTTCACACCATGGACCCAGAGCTTCGCCGGATCACCGAGCGCGTTCGCGACGCGCTGACGCACAGCATGGCGCTGCGCATCCGGGGTGGCGGCTCGAAAGACTTCTATGGCCAGTCCCTGCAAGGGGAGGTGCTCGACATCAGCGCCCTGCGCGGGATCATCAGCTATGAGCCCAGCGAGCTGGTGGTCACGGTGCGGGCTGGTACCAGGCTGCAGGAACTACAGCTTGCGTTGGCCGAGAAGGGTCAGCATCTGGCCTTCGAGCCTCCGTGCTTTGGCGGTGCCACTACCTGCGGCGGCATGGTGGCAACCGGCTTGAGCGGCCCGGCGCGGGCCAGCGCCGGCGCAGTGCGGGACTTTGTGCTGGGTGTCACGCTGCTCAATGGCCGCGCGGAGCTTCTGACTTTTGGTGGCCAGGTGATCAAGAATGTTGCCGGCTACGATGTTTCGCGCCTGATGGTGGGCGCCATGGGGACACTCGGCCTGCTGACCGAGATTTCCCTCAAAGTGCTGCCGCGCTCCCCGGCCGAGGCGACCCTGTCCTGCGCTGGTCTGGATCAGCAGACTGCCCTGAATCTGTTGCATCGCTGGGGTGGTCAGCCCCTGCCCCTGAATGCCAGTTGCTGGGTGATGGAATCCAGCGCTGGCGCGAAGAACGGGCATCTGTACCTGCGCCTGCGCGGTGCCGCAGCGGCGGTGGAGGCAGCTTGCCCACGCATCCTCGCCGACCTGCGCGCTGTTGGCGGCGAGGCAGCGCGCATGGACAACACTTTGGCATCGCCAGACTGGAATGCCTGCCGTGATCAGACCCTGCCCTTTTTTCAGGCTCCTGCACCAGAACTCGGTTTGTGGCGCCTCTCCGTCCCGCAGACCGCACCCGATCTGGGGTTGCCGTTTGACACCTTGATTGAGTGGCACGGCGGCCAGCGCTGGTTGTGGGCCCCCGTGTCAGCACTTGCGCAACTGCGTCAGAGCGCCGCTTCGGTGGGTGGAACGGCTACACTGTTCCGCTCTCCCGTCAACGCTGACACACAGTCTGTCCAGCGCTTCAGCCCTTTGCAGAGCGCCCTCAGCGGCATTCACCAAAGACTCAAGCACGAGTTCGACCCGGCCGGCATCTTCAATCGCGGCCGTATGTACGCCGAACTCTGACGCTTGCCATGCACACCGATCTCGCCTCCGAGTACCAGAACAGCGCCGACGGCCAGGCAGCAGCAGCCATTTTGCGCAAGTGCGTGCATTGCGGCTTTTGCACCGCCACCTGCCCGACCTACCAGTTGCTGGGAGACGAGCTTGACGGACCGCGTGGCCGCATCTATTTGATGAAAGCGGTGCTTGAAGGCGTCACACCGACCCGCAAGACACAGGCGCATCTGGACCGCTGCCTGACCTGCCGCAGCTGCGAGAGCACCTGCCCCTCTGGCGTGCACTACGGCGAGCTGCTCGACATTGGCCGCAAGCTGGTGGAAGCCAAGGTACCGCGCCCGCTGGGCGAGCAGGCACTGCGCTGGGCTTTGAAGGAGGGCATCCCTTCGCCGCTTTTTGCACCCGCCATGAAACTGGGCCAACTGCTGCGCCCACTGCTGCCGCACAGTATGAAGGCCAAGGTGCCAGCCCGGCAAGACGCTGGCGTGTGGCCGACCGCCGTGCATGCGCGCAAGGTGCTGCTGCTGGCGGGCTGCGTGCAACCGGCCATGGCTCCCAACATCAACAGTGCCACCGCACGCGTGCTCGACGCAGCTGGCATTCAGAGCGTGATTGCCGCCAAAGCCGGTTGCTGCGGCGCGGTCAAGTTCCACCTGAACGACCAGGAGGGCGGCAAAGTCCAGATGCGCGCCAACATCGACGCCTGGTGGCCCTGTGTGCAGGATGGGGTCGAGGCCATCATCATGAACGCTTC
>CAIYGK010000306.1 GCA_903925725.1 uncultured beta proteobacterium
ATCAAGGATGGCAAGCTGAAACCCCCGTCTGGCGGCCCACAAGGCGGCCCTCGCAAAGCGGGTGGCCATGGTGGAGCAGGGAAATCGGGCGGAGCGAGCGGCTCTTCGACTACCTACGCCGCTGCCGATACGAATCAGGATGGTGTGGTTTCCGACGTGGAAGCCGCCATCTATGCCTTGAAGCATCCATCCGTGTCAACTACCGAAAGTACCAAAACCGACCCATCCAAGTTGGGTAATAAAGTGGACGTGACGGTCTGAAACACTACAAGCAGGTTACTCAAAGCACACACAGCAATCAATTGCCCGACTGCCATGTTCGAGGCTATCCCTTTGAGTGAATTCGCGACCAAAATCCTGTCGTTGGGCTACTGGAAGCAATGACCGGTATCTGGCGGTCAATCTGAATTCTTGTAATTCCGCTTGCGCTGCTTTGCGATCAGACCGCACTTTGGTCTGACCGTGTATTGATGACTTCGAAATCGCAGGCGCCGCGTCAGCTCTGCGCCAGCGCTTCCATCAGTTCGGTTTCGATGGCGATCTGCGCCCGGTTTTGCTGCAGTTCGGCGCCTTCGATCAGGAAGGTGTCGTCCACGCGCTCGCCCAGCGTCGCAATCTTGGCCAGTTGCAGATTGATCTTGTGCCGGGCCAGCACCCGCGCGACGGAGTACAAAAGGCCAACCCGGTCGCTGGCTGAGATATTGAGCAGCCAGCGCTGACCCTTCTCATCCGGCCGCAGCGTGACGCGCGGCGCAATCGGAAAACTCTTCACGCGGCGCGAGACCCGGCCGCGGCTCGGTGGCGGCAGCGGACCGCCCTCGGTGATGACGCGGCTCAACTCGCTTTCCACCATGCTGGTGAGTTCGTGGTAGTGCTCGGGCAGGGCAGACGTGATGACCTGGAAGGTGTCGAGCGCATAGCCGTTGTTGGCGGTATGAATCCGCGCATCCAGAATGCTGAAGCCGCCCTGGTCAAAATAGCCGCAGATGCGGGCAAACAGGTCGGTCTGGTCGGGTGTATAGACCACCACCTGCATGCCTTCACCCACGGCGGACTGACGGGCTCGCACAATCGACTTGCCGGCGCCCACGTGGCGCGAAAGTTGACGTGTGTGCCAGGCAATGTCGGTGGCGTCGTGGCGCATGAAATAGCCCACATCGAGTGTTGCCCACAGCGCCTTGTGCGCCTCAAACGGCAGTGCGTGCAGGGCCAGCAGAATCAGGGCCTCGCGTTTGCGTGACTCGACCTCGGCGTCCGGATCCGGTGCGCGTCCGCCCAGCGAGCGCAAGGTCATGCGGTACAGGTCTTCCAGCAGCTTGCCCTTCCAGGCGTTCCAGACCTTGGGCGAGGTGCCGCGCAGGTCAGCCACCGTCAGCAAATACAGGGCAGTGAGATTGCGCTCGTTGCCGACACGGCTGGCAAAGTCCTGAATCACTTTGGGGTCGCTGAGATCGGATTTTTGCGCGACACGGCTCATGGTCAGGTGTTCTTTCACCATGAACTCGATCAGCGCACTGTCTTCTTTTGCAATCCCATGCTGCCTGCAAAAGCGCCGCGCTTCCACTGCGCCGAGCTGAGAGTGATCGCCACCCCGGCCTTTGGCAATATCGTGAAACAGGGCGGCGACGTAAAGCACCCAGGGCTTGTCCCAGCCCGAGGCAAGTTGCGAGCAAAACGGATACTCGTGTGCGTGCTCCACGATGAAGAAGCGCCGCACATTGCGCAGCACCATCAGCACATGCTGATCGACGGTGTAGACGTGAAACAGGTCGTGCTGCATCTGGCCGACGATCTTGCGAAACACCCACAGGTAACGTCCCAGCACCGAGGTCTGGTTCATCAGGCGCATGGCGTGTGTGATGCCGTCGTGCTGCATCATGATTCTGCGAAACGTCTCGCGGTTCACCGGGTCATTGCGAAACTTGCCGTCCATCAGCCGGCGCGCGTTGAAGAGGGCGCGCAGGGTGCGGGTTGACAAACCCTTCAGGCCCACATTGCTCTGGTAGACCAGAAAAGTTTCCAGAATCGCGTGCGGTTCACGTTCGTACAGATCGTCACTGGCAACCTCGACCATGCCGGCCTTGTCCAGAAAGCGTGCGTTGATCGGTCGCGGCTCATGAGTTGACGGGTTGAGCCGCTCCTCGATGTTGAGCAGCAAAATCTGATTCAACTGGGTCACTGCCTTGGCCGCCCAGTAATAACGCCGCATCAGCGCTTCACTGGGGCGAATGAAGGGGCGTTTCGCCGACGGGCCGCCCCTGGGCGAAACAGACCCCTCGGGGGGGCGCGCCGACACGTCAGTGCGGAGCGTGGGGGCATCACCATAACCGAAGGCGTGGGCCACCGGGGTCTGCAGATCGAACACGAGTCGGTCTTCCCGCCGCTGCGCAATCAGGTGCAGCCGTGCGCGAACCAGCCGCAGCAGGGCTTCGTTGTGTTTGATCTGCTTGACCTCAAAGGCAGTTGCCAGCCCGTTGCTAGCAAGTTCGTCCCAGTTGCTGCCAAAGCCCGCCGCCTTGGCAACCCACTGGATGACCTGCAAATCGCGCAGGCCACCGGGCGACTCCTTGCAGTTCGGCTCCAGCGAATAGGGCGTGTCTTCGTACTTGCTATGGCGCTGTTGCAACTCAAGTGTCTTGGCAACGAAGAAGGCGTGCGGATCAATCGCTGAAAAGAAATGTTTTTCAAACTCGGCGAACAAGGCCGTGTTGCCGATCAGCAGTCTGGCCTCGAGCAGCGATGTCTGGATCGTAACGTCATGGTCCGCCTCATGCTGGCATTCGCCCAGCGTGCGCACGCTTGAACCAATCTCCAGGCCAACATCCCAGCAGTTGCCGATAAAGCCTTCGATTCTGGCTTTCAGACCGGCATCGGTTTCGGGTGACTGGTTGTCTGGCACCAGTAGCAGCACGTCCACGTCCGAGTAGGGGAACAACTCGCCGCGACCAAAACCACCTACCGCCAGCAAGGCAAAATCTCCGGAAAAGCCAGCTTCGATCCAGAGGGCGCGCAGACTGGCATCGGCCAGTGCCGACAGGGCAGCCAGGGTTGCTCGGACACCTCGTGTGGACGAAGTGCCGCTGGATGCAAGGGACTTCAACAACAGGGATTTTTGTTCCTGGAAGTGACGGCGCAGGGCGGCCAGCTTGCTCATTTCAGGCAATCGGCGGTGCGGCGGGTCTGGGCACAAAAGAGGGTGCAGGCGGGCAAGCTGGAGAGAGCGTCAGCACTTCGTAGCCGGTCTCGGTGACCAGCACAGTATGTTCCCACTGCGCGGAAAGCGAGCGGTCCTTGGTTACGATGGTCCAGCCGTCGCCCAACTCCTTGATCTCGCGCCGTCCGGCGTTGAGCATGGGCTCGATGGTGAGGGTCATGCCGGCTTTGAGTTGATCCAGAGTGCCGGGGCGACCATAGTGCAGGACTTGCGGTTCCTCGTGGAAACTGCGACCGATGCCATGACCGCAAAACTCCCTGACTACGCTCAGACCATGGCCTTCGGCGAAGGTCTGGATCGCGTGCCCGACATCGCCCAGGTACGCGCCGGCCCTGACCTTGACGATGCCATGCCACATGGCTTCAAAGGTCAGCGCGCACAGGCGTCTGGCCGCCAGCGGTACTTCGCCGACCATGAACATGCGGCTGGAATCGCCGTGCCAGCCATCCTTGATGACGGTGACGTCAATGTTGACGATGTCGCCTTTCTTGAGCGGCTTGTCGTTCGGGATGCCGTGGCAGACCTGTTGGTTGATCGAAGTGCAGATGGCCTTCGGATACGGATTGTGCCCGGAGGGCGCATAGTTCAGCGGTGCCGATATCGCTCCCTGCACCTGCGTCGTGTAGTCGTCGGCCAGTTTGTCGAGTTCATTGGTGGTGACGCCGGGTTTGACGAACGGTGTCAGGTAGTCCAGCAGTTCAGCAGCCAGACGGCCTGCGACACGCATGCCGGCGATGCCTTGTGCGTCTTTGTAGGTGATGGTCATGGGGTTGGATTATCCCATTGGGCGGGTAAAATCAAGGCCCATCCCCGTCGGCCCTCCATTCAGGCACCAAAGTGACCCTGCACATCACAACATTCGAGGGCGGCAGCGCCCTCAGTCCCTTTCGTATCAAGCAACTCTTGCCGGGCCTGCGAGCCGTTGAAAAGGGCATCAGCGGTGTAGCTGCGCGCTTTGTCCATCTCGTGAGCACCGAAGCGGCGCCGAGCAAGGCGCTGGTGGATCAGCTGGCAGCACTCCTGACCTACGGTGAGCCTTACATCGGGCCCAGTGACGGCGCCCTGATTGTGGTTACGCCGCGCTTGGGCAAGGTCTCGCCCTGGGCTTCCAAAGCCACCGACATCGCGCACAACTGTGCGCTGGCTGTGCGCCGCGTGGAGCGCGTGCTGGAGTATCGAATCTCGCTCAAGACCGGCTTGTTGAGTCAACCCAATTTGTCGCAGGTGCAGTTGCAGCAGATTGCCGACTTGCTGCATGACCGCATGACCGAGAGTGTGATGTATGACCGTGCCAGTGTCAGCGCGCTTTTTGCGGAACTGCGGGCCGCGCCGTTGGCGCAGGTGGATGTGCTGCAGGGTGGCAAGGCAGCGCTGCAACAGGCCAACATCGAGTTTGGTCTGGCGCTGGCCGATGACGAGATCGATTACCTGGTGCAGGCCTTCACGCAGTTGCAGCGAAATCCGACCGATGTCGAGTTGATGATGTTTGCGCAGGCCAATAGTGAACACTGTCGGCACAAGATTTTCAACGCCTCTTTCACGATCGACGGTGCGGCGCAGGCCAGCAGCATGTTCGGCATGATCCGCCACACCCACCAGACGCATCCGCAGCACATGCTGGTGGCCTATTCGGACAACGCCTCGGTGATGGAGGGCGCGACCGTGCAGCGATTTGTCGCCAGCGCAGCCAGGAGTTCTGGCGGCGCTCCCGTCTATGAAAAGCTGAGTGCCACCAACCACATCCTGATGAAGGTGGAAACGCACAACCACCCGACCGCGATCTCACCGTTCCCCGGTGCGGCGACCGGCGCCGGTGGCGAGATCCGCGACGAAGGTGCCACTGGTCGTGGCTCCAAACCCAAGGCCGGCCTGACCGGATTCACCGTCTCCACAATCCATTGGGGTCAGACTCCCATTGGTTCGACTTACGGCAAGCCGGAGCACATCGCCAGCCCCTTGCAGATCATGATTGAAGGGCCGCTTGGTGGGGCGGCGTTTAACAACGAATTTGGCCGTCCCAATCTGCTCGGTTTCTTTCGGGAATACGAGCAGAGTCTGCGTTACACAGCGACCGATGGCAGCGGCATTGGGAAAGAAG
>CAIYGK010000307.1 GCA_903925725.1 uncultured beta proteobacterium
CTCGGGGGGCAGCGCAGTACGCGAAGCGACAAGCGTGGGGGCCATATTTTTAGCCGTGCAACTCGTCGGCATGCCTGTGCGCGGCGGCAAAGTCCAAGTCGCCGGAGTAAATCGCACGGCCGCAAATGACGCCTTCAATTCCCTCATCTTCGACCGCGCAAAGGGCATCAATATCAGCCATGCTGGAGAGGCCACCGGAAGCAATCACCGGAATGGTCAGCGCTTGCGCCAACCTGACGGTGGCCTCGACATTGATGCCACTGAGCATACCGTCGCGCCCGATATCCGTATAGATAATCGATTCGACACCAAAATCTTCAAACTTCTTGCCCAGATCAACAACGTCGTGACGAGTCAGTTTGCTCCAGCCATCGGTGGCCACTTTGCCTTCGCGAGCGTCCAGTCCAACAATGATGTGACCGCCAAAGGCAGTACATGCATCCTGCAGGAAACCTGGATTGCGGATCGCGGCCGTACCAATGATCACGTAGCGCAGGCCGGCATCCAGATAGCGCTCAATGGTATCAAGATCGCGTATCCCTCCACCGAGTTGCACATCCACCGCACTGCCGACTTCCTTGAGAATCCTTCGAATCGCTTTCTCGTTGATAGGGTGACCAGCAAACGCACCATTGAGGTCAACCAGATGCAAGCGGCGCGCGCCCTGTACCGTCCAGTTGTTGGCCATGACGACCGGATCTTCGCCAAAGGTGGTGGATTGCTGCATGTCGCCTTGTTTGAGACGAACGCAGTGACCGTCTTTCAGGTCAATTGCAGGAATTAAAAGCATGATGCTTTGGGGTTGATAGAAATGGAGACAGTATCAAGCGCAGCGTGAGTGGGAGTATCAGGGCTTCCAGTGAAGGAAGTTACGGTAAAGACACAGACCTTGATCGGCACTTTTTTCAGGATGAAATTGCGTGGCGAAAATATTATCACGCGCAATGGCTGAACTGAAGCGACTGCCATAGTCGGTCTCGCCAACGCTGTGGCGCGCATCAGACGTTTGGGCGTAATAGCTGTGAACGAAGTAAAAATAGCTGCCGTCAGGCACGCCAGCCCAGACCGGATGCTCTGGGGCGCCATGATTGTTGCGATAAACCTGATTCCATCCCATCTGCGGTACCTTGTAACGACTGCCATCGGCCTGCACTTGACCAGCCAGGTCAAACTTGATGACTTCGCCATGAATCAGGCCAAGACCGGTGGTATCGCCCTCGTCACTGTGATCGAGCAGCATCTGCATACCGATGCAAACACCAAACAAAGGCTTGCTGGCAGCGGCCTCCAATACAGATTGCCGCAAACCTGATCGATTCAACTCACGCATGCAGTCAGGCATGGCGCCCTGCCCCGGCAACACGATACGCTCGCTGGAACGCACCTGTTCGGGCTCGGCTGTAATGATCACCCGGTATGCAGTACCGGCCGCTGCCGCCCGTACTGCCTGCGACACGGAACGCAGGTTACCCATGCCGTAGTCGACCACAGCCACAGTCTTGTCCATGAAACCGTTCAGAGCGTGCCCTTGGTTGATGGAACCAGTCCGGCGCTGCGGATATCAAGCTCCAGTGCCGAGCGCAGCGCGCGCGCAAAGGCCTTGAACACAGTTTCGGCCTGATGATGGGCGTTTTCGCCACGCAGATTGTCGATGTGCAGTGTGACAAAAGCATGGTTCACAAAGCCCTGAAAGAACTCGTGCGTCAGTTGGCTGTCAAAAGTTCCAATCATGCCGCTTTTGAAAGGCAGATTCATGACCAGCCCTGGGCGGCCAGAAAAATCTATGACGGCACGGGACAGCGCCTCGTCCAGCGGCACATAGGCGTGGCCGTAACGGCGAATGCCCTTTTTGTCACCGACCGCCTGGTGCACCGCCTGCCCCAGGGCAATGCCCACATCTTCCACCGTATGGTGGCCGTCAACATGCAGATCGCCAAGAGCCTGGACATCCAGATCCATCATCGCGTGGCGCGCAATCTGATCCAGCATGTGGTCAAAAAAACCAATGCCGGTATGCAGGCTCGACTGGCCGGTGCCATCGAGATTGAGCTTTACCGTGATATTGGTCTCGGCCGTCTTGCGAGTGACTTCTGCGGTGCGATTCATGATTAAAGTGATTCCTTCAAGGCAGCCAGCATTTGCACATTTTCTTCCGCTGTGCCCACAGTCAGGCGCAGACAGTTATGCAGCAATGGATGCATTCTAGAAACGTTCTTGAGCAGCACGCGGCGTGAGAGCATGCCGGCAAAGGTTTTTGTGGCGTCGGGCACCCGCAGCAGAATCATGTTGGCCTCGCTTTTGAACGCTTTGACGCCAGGCAACTGCGCCAGCGATTGCAACAGCGCTGCACGCTCGGCACACAAAGCGCTGGCTTGCGCGGCAAAAACCTCCAGCTGTTCGAGCGCAAAGAGGGCGCACTCGCAATTGAGCACACTGATGTTGTACGGCGGCCGCACTTTGTCAATCTCGGAGATCAAGGCTTTCGGTCCCATCAGATAGCCAAGTCGCACACCGGCCAAGCCAAACTTGGAAAGCGTGCGCAGCAACAGCACATGACCATGACCCGTGATGCGGTCCATGTAGCTCCTGCTTGAAAACGGTTGATAAGCCTCGTCCACCACAACCAGACCGCCGTGCTGGCCTGCGGCACGGATGATGTTCTCCAGTGCCAGGTCGTCCCACAAGTTTGCCGTCGGGTTGTTCGGATAGGCAAGGTAGGTGATGGCAGGGCGGTGTCGCTCAATCGCCTCCAGCATGGCCGCTTGGTCGAGTTCAAAGTCGCTGGTGAGTGGCACACCATGAAACGCCAGGCCCTGCAGCTGTGCGCTCATCGCGTACATCACAAAGCCGGGTAACGGTGCCAGGATGCTGGCCCCCGGTACGTCACATGCCAGCGCCAGCAAACTGATGAGTTCATCCGAGCCGTTGCCCAGCATGATCTCAAAACCCTCGGGCATACTGGCGTAACTTGCCAACGCCTGGCGCAACACGTCGATGCGACCCGCCGGATAGCGGTTCAAGGCCAGTGCGCCCAGTCGCCGACCCAGTTCCTCCTGCAATTCAAGCGGCAATCGATGCGGGTTTTCCATGGCATCGAGCTTGATCATGCCCTGGGACTCCTGAATCGCGTAGGCGTGCATCGACTGGATGTCATGACGGATGCGCAACAGGGCTTGAGGATTGACAGTCGTCATATGTCTTCCCGCAACGGCGGCACCTGTTTCAAGCGCAGTTCCGCGGCCCGCGCATGGGCCTGCAAACCTTCACCATACGCGAGTTCCGCGGCGATCAAGCCCAAAGTCTGGGCTCCCGCTTCGCTCACTTCAATCAGACTGGAACGCTTTTGAAAATCGTAGACACCCAGTGGTGATGAAAAGCGCGCCGTACCGCTGGTCGGCAGCACATGGTTCGGACCGGCGCAGTAATCCCCCAACGATTCGCTGGTGTAGGCGCCCAGGAAAATCGCGCCAGCGTGCTTGAGTAGCGGCTCCCAGCGTTTTGGATCAAGACTGCTGACTTCCAGGTGCTCAGGCGCAACCCGGTTGCTGATTTCGCAGGCCTCTTCCATGCTGCGTGTGAGGATCAGGGCGCCACGGTCATTGAGCGATTGGGCGATGATGCCGCGCCGCGGCATGTCCGGCAACAAGCGATCAATGGATGCCTGCACCTGCTCGACATAGGCGGCGTCCGGGCAGAGCAGAATGCTCTGCGCCAATTCGTCGTGTTCGGCCTGGCTGAACAGGTCCATCGCAACCCAGTCCGGCGGCGTTGTGCCGTCGGCCAGCACCAGGATTTCGCTCGGGCCAGCAATCATGTCAATGCCAACCGTGCCAAAAACGCGGCGTTTGGCCGCTGCCACGTAAGCATTGCCGGGGCCGGTGATTTTGTCCACTTTCGGGATGGTGTCCGTCCCGTAGGCCAGCGCCGCCACCGCCTGCGCGCCACCGATCGCGAAAGCGCGCGTGATGCCAGAGACATAAGCTGCCGCCAGCACCATTGCGTTCTTTTCGCCCTTGGGCGTGGGTACCACCATGATGATTTCGGCAACGCCAGCGACATGCGCTGGAATGGCGTTCATCAGAACACTCGACGGATAGAACGCCTTGCCGCCGGGCACGTAAATGCCAACGCGGTCCAGCGGTGTGACCTTTTGCCCGAGCAGCGTGCCGTCTTCTTCGCGGTAGCTCCAACTCTCGCCGCATGCCTTCTTCTGCGCCTCGTGGTAGCTGCGCACGCGGCTGGCCGCCGCTTGCAGCGCCTCACGCTGAGCGGCGGGAATCGATTCAAACGCAGTCTTGAATTCGGCCTGAGTCAACTCCAATGCCGCCATCGACGTGGCCTGCATGCCGTCGAAGCGCGCCGTGTAGTCCAGCACGGCGACGTCGCCGCGCCGCTGCACATCGGCCAGGATGTCAGTCACGCGCTGCTCGATCTGCGCATCTGCCTGCGCTGACCAATGCAGGCGCGCCTTGAACTCTGCCTCAAAGGTGGCACTGGTGGTTGACAGTCGGACTGGAACAGCGATCACGACGGTGTTCCAATAGCCGACGCAAAGGCTTCAATAATCCTGCGAATGGGCGCCTGTTTGAGTTTCAGCGCCGCTTGGTTCACCACCAGCCTGGAACTGATGTCCATGATGTGTTCAACCTCGACCAGATGGTTGGCCTTGAGCGTATTTCCGGTGGAGACCAGATCCACGATGGCATCGGCCAAACCAACCAGCGGCGCGAGTTCCATGCTGCCGTAGAGCTTGATCAAATCCACGTGCACGCCCTTGGTGGCGAAAAACTCGCGCGCAATGGCAACGTACTTGGTCGCCACTTTCAGGCGCGAGCCCTGTCTGACCGCCGACGCGTACTCAAAATCTGCACGCACTGCCACACTGATGCGGCACTTGGCAATCTGCAGGTCCAGCGGCTGGTACAACCCTTCGCTACCATGCTCCAGCAACGTGTCCTTGCCGGTAATGCCCAGATCGGCACCACCATACTGCACGTAAGTCGGTACATCGGTGGCTCGCACCACCAGCACGCGCACGTCGGTCTGGTTTGTGGCGAGAATCAGCTTGCGTGACTTTTCCGGGTCTTCCAGCACCTCGATTCCGGCCGCCCGAAGCAGCGGCAGGGTCTCTTCGAAGATCCGGCCCTTGGACAAGGCCAGCGTAATCATTTGGGCAGCGCCGCCCATTCGGCCGGCGTATAAGCTTTGATCGATAGCGCGTGAACTTCGTCCGTTTTCATCTTCTCGCCCAAGGTGGCATAGACCATCTGGTGCCGTTGTATGGCCCGTTTGCCGTCGAATGCTGCTGACACAATCGTCGTAAACCAGTGGCGTCCGTCTCCCTGAAGCGTGATGTGCTCGCACAGGAGGCTGGCGGCAATCATGTCCCTGATCTGGTCTGCAGTCATATCTTCAATCCAATAAAAAATACCTAAACGCGAATCTTGTAGCCACCGCGCAGCAAAGCCAGCGCCACGGCACTGACGAGCGCCAGTGCGACGGCCACCACACTCAGACTCAACCAGGGCGAGACATCGCTGGCACCGAAAAATCCATAGCGAAAGCCATCAATCATGTAGAAGAACGGGTTCAGATTACTCACTTGCTGCCAGAACGGTGGCAACGAATGAATCGAGTAAAAGACCCCACTCAGGAATGTCATCGGCATGACCACAAAGTTCTGGAATGCCGCCAGTTGATCAAACTTTTCTGCCCACAAGCCAGCAATCAGTCCCAGTGTGCCCATCAGCGCCGCACCCAGCACAGCAAAACCTGCTATCCAGACAGGTGCCACAAAGCTGACGTCAGTAAAGAGTGCGGAAACCGCAAAAACACCCAGACCAACAACCAACCCGCGAATGACCGCTGCGCCAACATAGGCTACATACCAGTTCAGGTATGACAGCGGCGTGAGCATCAAGAAGACCAGATTACCCATCACCTTGCTCATGATCACGGATGAAGAGCTGTTGGCAAACGCATTTTGCAACAGGCTCATCATTGCGAGACCGGGAACCAGGAACGCTCTGTAACTTACGCAGTCGTAGACCTTGACATGTGCCTCCAGTGCATGGCCAAAAATCAGCAGGTACAGCATCGCGGTCAACACAGGGCCCGCGATCGTCTGGAACGCCACTTTCCAGAAGCGCAGCACTTCCTTGTAGAGCAAAGTCTGCCAGCCGGTCACGATGTGACCCCTACGGCGTCGCTCAAGGCCCCATCTGACGAACCCTTCATAACCGCGAGAAACACATCTTCCAGATCGGCTTTGCGGATTTCGACGTCCTGCGCCACCAAGCCAGCCTCACGCACTGCCGCCAGGTAGCGTTCAATTTCGAGCGCATCATGCGCCGGAAACTGCACGATGCGCCCTGTGATGCGGGCCTGATCGGCCAGCACCCTGGGCAGTTCCTTGTCCACCTTGAATCGCAGCACATTGCTGGACGCCGCCTTCAGCAACTCGCTGGTGTGATCCAGCGCCACAATGCGCCCTGTCTTGAGCATGGCGATGCGGCCACACAGTGCCTCAGCCTCTTCAAGATAATGGGTTGTCAACAAAACCGTATGGCCCTCTTTGTTGAGTCTGGCAATAAATTGCCACAGCGTCTGGCGCAGTTCCACGTCAACACCCGCAGTCGGCTCATCGAGCACAATCACCGGAGGCTTGTGCACCAGCGCTTGTGCCACCAGCACGCGACGCTTCATGCCGCCAGAGAGCTGGCGCAAATTGGCATCGGCTTTGTCCGTCAGACCGAGACTATCGAGCAGTTCGTCAATCCAGGCATTGTTGTTCCTGATGCCAAAATAACCCGACTGAAAGCGCAATGCTTCCCGCACATTGAAAAATGGATCAAAGACCAGTTCCTGCGGAACCACGCCCAGACTGCGGCGCGCCTGCACGTAATCAAGCAGCACATCATGGCCCAGCACCGACACACGACCCGCGCTGGCACGGGACAGGCCCGCCAGAATACTGATCATGGTCGTCTTGCCAGCACCATTTGGCCCCAGCAGACCAAAAAATTCACCCTCCTCAATGTCCAGCGTGACTCGGTCCAAAGCCAGAAACGTGCTGCCCTTGGGTCCGCGTGGTGCGGCGTAGGACTTGGAGATGGCTTGAAAGGAAATCGCGGACATGTCAGACGCCTACTCTGCAGGCAGCAACTCTGCGATGCCATACAAGGCGGCCAGATCACGCAGCCGGACCGGCAGGCCGCGAATCGAAAAATGCTTACCCAAGGCAAGACTTTCGCGTCTGAATTCAAGCAACACAGCCAGCGCAGCCGAATCAAAACGGGTCAAGCTGCTCGCGTCAAGCACCACCTGCGCCTGGCCGTGTGAACGCAATCCCTGCAACAATAGCGCCAGACAGGCGGATGCCTGGGAATGGGTCAGTTCATTAGGCAATACCAACAATATTCACCCCTTCTTGGCATTCGCCTTGTTGCGATCTGTCAGAGTGACTATCAAACCATCGATGCCTTTAACATTGATTTGCTGGGCGAAATCGCTGCGATAAGTCTCCACCAGCCAGGCACCCAGCACATTGAGGTTATAAATCTTCCAGCCTGCGCCCTCTCCCGACGTCTTTTCAAGTCGGTAATCGAGCTGAATCGCATCACCACGGCCTTTCACTTCGGTCCGCACCACAACTTCCTTATCCTCCGGTGCGGCCCGCAGGGGCTTGACAAAAATGCTCTGATCGCTGACCTGCGTCAGCGCTCCGGCATAGGTGCGCACCAGCAAGATCTTGAACTCTTCCTGCAGGCGCTTTTGCTGCTCGGCGCTAGCCTGACGCCACGCCGGACCTACCGCAGCTGCCGTCATGCGTTGAAAATTGACGTTGGGCATGATCTTGCCATCGACCAGCGCCACAATCCGCGCAACATCGCCGGCCTGAATCGCCTTGTCAGAGCGGATGCTGTCAAGCACTTCGGTAGAAAGGCGTTTGATCAAGCCATCGGCTGTTTCATCAGCCGCACTTGACGGGAAGGACAGCAGACCTGACACACTGATGACAAGAATTCCCAGCAGGCGGCTCAATAATCGTGTTCTCATGGTTTACTTTCTGGGCTAACGAGGTCAGTATTGTCTTCTTCCGGTGGATTGCCGTCGAAAATGACGCTGCGCCGGCGCTGAAGAAAGGCTTCGCGAACAAAAGTGTAGGGATCAAGCGCAGCTTCCTCCAGCATGGTGCCGGCCCTTAGCAGGTCCGATCTCTCATCGATCGCCCGGAGTACCGTGGCGGCATTGCGCGTCGGAACGTGCGAAACGTTAGTCACCAGATCACCCTTCCAGTCAACCGGCAGTGCTACCGCGTCGCGCAAGGTCGAAGAACCAAGCAGGGGAAGAACCAGATAGGGGCCGCTACCAAAACCCCAATATCCCAGGGTATGGCCAAAATCTTTTGTGTGCTTTTCGATGTCCATCTCGGAGGCTACATCAAAGACGCCACCCCAACCCAGAAAAGTATTGACAGCAACACGGTGCAAGCTGTCAACGGCTGCCTGAGTCTTGAACTGCAGGACATTGTTCACAAACGACCAAGCGTCTTCCAGGTTGCCAAAAAAATTGCCAACACCCTGGCGCACGCGAACCGGCGTCACATCCCGGTAGGTGCTGGCCACGGGCTTCAAAACCGCCTCATCGACGGCGCTGTTGAAACGATAAACACCCCGGTTCAAAGGCTCCAGAGGATCACGCCGATCTGCACCGGGCCCAGTGGCACATCCGGCAAGAATCACGCCCAGGAGCAAGCTCATTGCAAGCGTGCGTACATACCCGAATTTCAGCGCGATTGACTTTACTGGCTGACCCGTCATTTCTTTCCTTTTCCGGCATCGGCATTGCCGCCCTCGGCAGCCTTGCTGTAGAGGAACTGTCCTATGAGACTTTCAAGCACCATCGCCGATTGGGTGCTCGATATCGTATCTCCGGCAACAAGTGTCTTTTCGTCGGCACCGGGTTCGATGCCCAGGTACTGTTCACCCAGCAAACCACTGGTCAGAATCTTCAATGAGCTGTCTTTCGGAAACGTGTGCCTGCTTTCCAAAGCAATAGTGACACGGGCCTGGAAGGATTTATCGTCAAAGGTGATCTTTTCAACCCTGCCGACGACCACGCCCGCGCTGCGAACTGCAGCCTTTGGTTTAAGGCCGCCTACGTTGTCAAACTTCGCATTGACGTCGTAGCTCTTTTGAAAACTCAGTGTAAGCAAGTTGGCTGACTGCAAAGCCAGGAACAGGATGGCGGCCGCGCCAATCAGCACAAAAAGGCCAACCCACACGTCAGTTTTTGAACGCTGCATCAAACTTCTTTCTAATCAGTTGGGGACGGATCTGGCGATATTCATATGGTAAACATCAGGGCGGTCAGTACAAAATCCATACCCAGCACTGCCAGAGATGCAACCACCACTGTGCGGGTCGTTGCGCTGGCAACGCCTTCTGGCGTGGGCTGGGCATTGAAACCCTGTAGCAGTGCAACAAACGTGACTGTAAAACCAAAGAAAATGCTCTTGATGACGCCGTTACCGACATCTTGCCAGACATCGACGCCGCCTTGAATCTGACTCCAGAACGAGCCGGCATCAACACCAATCATGAGCACGCCGACCACCCAGCCGCCGATGATACCCATTGCGCTGAAGACGGCTGCCAGCAAGGGCATAGTGATGACACCAGCCCAAAAACGGGGCGCCAGCACGCGCTGCACCGGGTCCACAGCCATCATCTCCATGACGCTGATCTGTTCACCGGCCTTCATCAAGCCGATCTCGGCCGTCAGCGAGGTTCCTGCGCGCCCGGCAAACAGCAAAGCAGTAACCACCGGGCCCAGTTCCCGGACCAGACTGAGCGTCACCAACAGACCCAGCGCTTCAGAGGAACCGTAGCGTTGCAAGGTGTAATACCCCTGCAGGCCAAAAACAAAGCCAACAAACAATCCCGAGACAGCAATGATCGCAAGTGAGTAATTACCCAGAAAATGAATCTGGTCGCGGATCAAACCGAAGCGCTTGAGGCTACCGCCCAGCGTCCCGAGCAATCGAACAAACAGACGTGCGCCCAGCCCTATACCCGCCAGTTGGCGCCGCACCGCGAAACCGACATCGTCCGGCTTGTACCAACTCATGATCCGACTCCCACGCCGAAATCCTGCTCGATTGCGGGACCCGGGTAATGAAAACGAACCGGGCCGTCAATTTCGGCATTCACATATTGGTAAACCAGAGGATCGGTGCTGCGCAGCACTTCTTCAGGTGTACCCTGCGTAGCTACTCTGCCATTGGCCAGAATGATCACATGATCGGCGATCGCCAATGTCTGCTCCAGTTCATGTGACACAAAGATACTGGTCAATCCCATGGAATCGTTGAGCTGGCGTATCAAACGAGCCGCCGTGCCAAGAGAGATCGGGTCGAGACCTGAGAACGGTTCATCGTACATTACCAGTTCGGGATCCAGCGCGATTGCCCGCGCCAATGCGACGCGCCGTGCCATACCGCCGGAAACCTCGCTGGGCATCATGTCACGCGAGCCACGCAAGCCCACTGCATTGAGTTTCATCAAAACAATATCCCGGATCAAGGGTTCCGGCAAATCAGTATGTTCACGAAGCGGGAAGGCGACATTTTCAAACACCGACAAGTCAGCAAAGAGGGCCCCAAACTGAAACAACATGCCCATGCGGCGACGCGCAGCATAGAGCCGCGTCTGGTCCATCCGGGCGACATCTTCTCCGTCGAACAGCATTTCACCTGACTTCGCCCTGTTTTGCCCACCGATCAGGCGCAGTATCGTGGTTTTGCCGCCGCCCGACGCACCCATCAGAGCTGTCACTTTGCCGCGCGGCACCGTCAGGCAAACGTCATCCAGAACGACGCGCTCACCATAACCAAAAGTCAGGTGACGCAATTCAACCAGAGATACAGATACAGACGCAGCAGGCATGAGAAATGGCGCAGGCGCGGGAGGAGCCCGGCCTAGCATCATAAGGGATTACCCGGATCAGCGTGGCAGCACGCTTGCCCCCATCAGAAACTCATCGATGGCACGTGCCGCCTGACGACCTTCACGGATCGCCCAGACCACCAGGCTCTGACCGCGTCGCATGTCGCCAGCAACAAAGACCTTCTTGACGTTGGTGGCATAGCCGCCGACCAGGTCGGTACTGGCTTTGGCATTGCCGCGCGCGTCTTTCTCGACACCGAAGGCCTCCAGCACCGCAGCCAACGGATTGACAAACCCCATGGCCAGCAACACCAGATCGGCCTTCAGAAGCTGCTCACTACCCGTCACTGCCTGCATCTTTCCATCCTGCCACTCGACACGAACTGTCTTGACACCGCTTACTTTGCCTTTGGCGCCAACGAATTCCTGCGTTGAAATTGCAAACTCGCGGGCACAACCCTCGTCATGACTGGAACTCGTGCGCAGCTTGAGTGGCCAATAGGGCCAGGTCATAGGTCTATCCTCATGCACGGGTGGTTGCGGCATGACTTCAAACTGGGTGACGCTGGCCGCCCCCTGGCGTCGACTGGTACCAACGCAGTCCGAACCCGTATCGCCACCGCCGATGACAATAACATGCTTGCCGTCCGCCCTGATCTGGTTGATCCCCTCGGCCTTGAGCTTGTCTCCGGCATTGAGCTTGTTCTGCTGCGGCAGAAACTCCATGGCGAAATGCACGCCGTCGAGATCGCGGCCAGGCACCGGCAAATCGCGCGATTGTTCGGCTCCTCCAGTCAGCAGCACCGCATCAAACTCCTTGTTCAACTGTGCCGCGCTGATGGTTTCAACTGACCAGTTGGTGACCGCAGCACCGGCGCCATCGGCCGGCATCGCACCGACCAGCACACCCGTGCGAATGGTGACACCTTCTTGCTGCATCTGCTGGGCGCGCCGGTCAATATGCGACTTTTCCAGCTTGAAGTCCGGAATGCCGTAGCGCAGCAAGCCACCAATGCGGTCATTTTTTTCGAACAGTGTGACGTCGTGCCCAGCTCGTGCAAGTTGTTGGGCCGCTGCCATGCCGGCCGGGCCGGAGCCGACCACGGCGATTTTTCGGCCTGACTTGCGTTGCGGCGGCTGCGGCTGCACCCAGCCTTCGGCCCAGGCGCGATCAATGATGGCATGCTCGATTGACTTGATTCCAACAGCACTGTCATTCACATTGAGCGTACAGGCGGCCTCGCACGGAGCCGGGCAGATGCGACCCGTGAACTCCGGAAAATTATTGGTACTGTGCAGTACCTCAATTGCACTCTTCCAGTCCCCCTGGTACACCAGGTCATTGAAATCCGGAATGATGTTGTTGACAGGGCAGCCATTGTTGCAAAACGGTGTACCGCAGTCCATGCATCGAGCAGCCTGCTTGCCGGCCTGAGTCTCGTCGAGCCCCAAAACAAACTCCTGGTAGTTTTTGAGGCGTTCAGGAACCGGCTTGTAGCCTTCCTCCAGCCGATCAAACTCCATGAAACCAGTAATTTTTCCCATGATTTCCGTCCTAATTGCTTGCTGTTTTTTTGGCGTGAATTTCGGCCAGAGCGCGTTTGTATTCGTTCGGGAAGACCTTGACAAACTTCACTCGTGACTGGTCCCAGTTGTCGAGCAGTTCGCGCGCGCGCCTGCTGCCGGTCCAGCGGTTGTGCTCGCCAAGCAATTTCACGAGTTGCGCTTCGTCACTCTGCCCCCGGTGCCACAAGCCAGGCTGAACGGTGGCCTCCTGCTCAGCAGTCAAAAGCACCTTTTCCAACGAAACCATCGCGGTATTGCAGCGTTGGGCGAACTGCCCGTCCTCGTCGTAAACGTAGGCCACACCGCCACTCATGCCGGCTGCAAAATTGCGTCCCGTGCGCCCAAGCACCAGCACGGTGCCACCCGTCATGTACTCGCAACCATGATCGCCAGTGCCTTCCACAACGGCAGTGGCGCCCGACAGGCGCACGGCAAAACGCTCGCCAGCCACACCACTGAGGAAGGCCTCACCGCTGGTAGCACCATACATCACCGTGTTGCCGACAATCGTGTTGCGAATCGCTTCACCCCGGAAATCGATGCTGGGTCGCACCACAACCCGACCGCCAGAGAGGCCTTTGCCGGTGTAGTCGTTGGCGTCGCCGATCAGGTACAAAGTGATGCCGCGTGCAAGGAAGGCACCGAAGGACTGACCGCCCGTGCCTTCGAGCTGAATGTGAATCGTGTTGTCCGGCAGTCCCTCTGGATGGACCCGCGTTACAGCCCCCGACAGCATGGCTCCAACGGAGCGATTCACGTTGCGTACAACCTCGATAAACTGAACCTTTTCACCACGGTCGATCGCTGCACGCGATCTCTCGATCAACACGTTGTCAAGTGAATGGGCCAGGCCATGTTCCTGGCTCTCTGTCTGGTAGCGCGACACCGACAGCGGTGCGCTGGAAAGGGCAAACAGGCGACTGAAGTCCAGACCTTTGGCTTTCCAATGAGCAAGGCCCTTGCGCGTATCAAGCAAGTCAGCACGTCCGATCAAATCATCGAATCTTCGAATACCAAGTTGCGCCATGATGGCGCGGACCTCTTCAGCGATGAAGAAGAAATAGTTCACCAGGTGCTCGGGCTTGCCAGAAAACTTCTTGCGCAGCAGCGGATCCTGTGTCGCCACGCCGACCGGACAGGTGTTGAGATGACACTTGCGCATCATGATGCAGCCTTCGACCACCAGAGGTGCCGTGGCAAAGCCGAACTCTTCGGCACCCAGCAGGCCGCCAATGACCACATCGCGGCCAGTCTTCATCTGACCGTCTGCCTGAACCCGGATGCGACTGCGCAGCCGGTTCAATACCAGCGTCTGCTGCGTTTCAGCCAGCCCAATTTCCCAGGGGCTGCCGGCATGCTTGATGGACGACCAGGGTGAGGCGCCGGTGCCACCATCGTGACCTGAAATCACGACATGGTCACTCTTGCACTTGGCAACGCCGGCAGCAATAGTGCCAACGCCAATTTCGCTGACCAGCTTCACACTGATGCTGGCATGCGGCGCGACATTTTTCAGGTCGTGAATCAACTGCGCCAGATCTTCAATCGAATAGATGTCGTGATGCGGAGGCGGTGAAATCAGTCCGACACCCGGCACAGAATAGCGCAGTTTGCCGATGTACTCCGAGACCTTGCCGCCGGGCAGTTGTCCACCCTCGCCCGGCTTGGCACCCTGCGCCATCTTGATCTGGATCTGATCGGCGCTGCTGAGGTACTCGGCTGTCACGCCAAAACGACCGGAGGAAACCTGCTTGATGCGCGAGCGCAAACTGTCACCGTCCTGCAGTGGCAAATCCACCTCCACCACATCTTCGCCGATCACGCTCTTGAGCGAATCACCCAGCTTGATCGCAATGCCCTTGAGTTCGTTGCGGTAGCGAGCAGGATCTTCACCACCCTCGCCGGTGTTGCTCTTGCCACCGATGCGGTTCATGGCTACAGCCAGTGTGGCATGGGCCTCGGTGCTGATGGAGCCGAGCGACATGGCGCCGCTGGCAAAGCGTTTGACAATCTCTTTGGCGGATTCAACTTCCTCCAGGGCAATCGCCTTGGCCGGATCGAGTTTGAACTCGAACAGACCGCGCAAGGTCATGTGACGTCGACTCTGGTCGTTGATCAGTTGCGCGTATTCCTTGTAAGTGTTCCAGTTGTTGGCGCGCGTGCTGTGCTGCAGTTTGGCGATGACGTCCGGCGTCCACATATGCTCTTCGCCGCGCGCGCGCCAGGCATACTCCCCACCCGCATCAAGCTGGCTGGCAAGCACCGGATCCTGGCTGAACGCTGACTTGTGCATGCGAATCGCCTCTTCGGCAATCTCAAACACACCGATGCCACCAACCCGGCTGGGGGTGCCGGCGAAGTACTTGCCCACGGTTTCACTGGACAGCCCGATGGCCTCAAACAACTGAGCGCCGCAATAACTCATGTAGGTGGATACACCCATTTTCGACATGATCTTGGACAGTCCCTTTCCCACTGCCTTGACGTAGTTGTAGATGGCCTTGTCTGCACTCAGGTCACCCGGCAGACTCTGGTGAATGCTGACCAGAGTTTCCATTGCCAGATAAGGATGGACTGCTTCGGCGCCATAGCCTGCCAGAACCCCAAAGTGATGCACTTCGCGCGCACTGCCCGTCTCCACCACCAGACCGGCGATGGTTCGCAGGCCTTCTCCGACCAGATGCTGGTGAATCGCTGACAGCGCCAAGAGCGCCGGAATGGCGAGCTGCGTCGCACCGACGGCGCGGTCACTGATGATGAGAATGTTCTTGCCACCCCGGATCGCGTCCACCGCTTCGGCACACAGGGAAGCCAGTTTGGCTTCGACGCCCTCGTGGCCCCAGGCCAGCGGATAAGTAATGTCCAGTGTGTAACTGCGGAATTTTCCCTGCGTGTGTTTCTCGATGTCGCGCAACTTGGCCATTTCCGCAAAATCGAGCACGGGCTGAGCGACCTCCAGACGCATCGGCGGATTGACCTGGTTGATGTCGAGCAGATTGGGCTTAGGTCCAATGAAGGACACCAGCGACATCACGATCGCTTCGCGGATTGGGTCAATCGGCGGATTGGTAACCTGGGCAAACAACTGTTTGAAGTAGTTATAAAGCGGCTTGTTCCGGTCGCTTAGTACGGCCAGCGGACTGTCGTTACCCATCGAGCCGATCGCTTCTTCACCTGCAGTGGCCATGGGCGAGAGCAGGAACTTGATGTCTTCCTGCGTGAATCCGAACGCCTGCTGACGATCCAGCAGGCTGGGCGACATTGGGGTTGGATCCGAATTACCGGAGGCGCCGCCGACAGGTGGCGGTTCGGCAGATTCGGCTCTGACCCCGATTTCAACCACCACGTCGTCAAGCTTGATCCGCAGGTTCTCGATCAACTGCTTGTAGGGCTTGGCGTTGGCCAGATTGGCCTTCAGTTCCTCATCATCAATCATGCGCCCCTGTTCCAGATCAATCAGAAACATCTTGCCTGGCTGCAGACGCCATTTGCGCACGATTTTGTTCTCCGGCACGGGCAGCACACCGGATTCGGAAGCCATGATGACCTGATCGTCGTCGGTGATGCAGTAGCGCGAGGGGCGCAAGCCGTTGCGGTCCAAGGTCGCGCCAATCTGGCGACCATCGGTAAAGACGATGGAAGCCGGGCCATCCCATGGCTCCAGCATGGCGGCGTGGTACTCGTAAAAGGCCTTGCGGCGCTGATCCATCGTGGTGTGCTGTTCCCAGGGCTCCGGGATCATCATCATCACAGCCTGGCTGATTGGGTAGCCGGCCATGGTCAACAGTTCCAGGCAGTTGTCAAAGGTCGCCGTATCGGACTGGCCGGGGAAGGTGATGGGGTAAAGCTTTTGCAGATCAGCACCCAGTACTGGTGACGACATCACGCCTTCACGCGCCTTCATCCAGTTGTAGTTGCCCTTGACGGTGTTGATCTCGCCGTTGTGCGCTACGTAGCGGTAGGGATGCGCCAGCGGCCACTCCGGAAAGGTGTTGGTGGAAAAACGCTGGTGCACCAGCCCCAGTGCCGAAACGCAGCGCGCGTCACGCAAGTCCAAGAAGTAGGTACCAACTTGATCGGCCAGCAACAAACCTTTGTAGATCACAGTCCGACTCGACATACTTGGCACGTAGTATTCTTTGCTGTGCTTGAGCTTGAGCGCCTGGATGCTGGCACTGGCCGTCTTGCGGATGACATAGAGCTTGCGTTCCAGAGCGTCCTGCACAATGATGTCATTGCCGCGACCGATGAAGACCTGGCGAATGACAGGCTCTTTTTCGCGCACGGTCGGCGACATTGGCATCTCATGGTTCACCGGCACATCGCGCCAGCCGAGCAAAACCTGGCGTTCGGCCTTGATGGCGCGCTCCATCTCCTGCTCACAAGCCAGGCGCGAAGCGTGCTCCTTGGGCAGAAAGATCATTCCCACGCCGTATTCGCCCGGTGGCGGCAAGGAAACGCCCTGAGCCGCCATCTCCTCCCGGTACAGCGCGTCAGGCAACTGAATCAGGATGCCCGCACCATCGCCCATCAGCTTGTCGGCACCGACGGCACCGCGGTGGTCCAGGTTCTCCAGGATCCTGAGCCCGTTCTTCACGATCTCGTGCGACTTGGTTCCCTTGATATGCGCAACAAAACCAACACCGCAAGAGTCATGCTCTTGGTCGGAAGAATACAAACCGTTTTCCTGGAGATGCGAGATCTCGGCAGCCGTCGTCATGGCGCGCTCCTAAATATTCAGAACGGAAGAGGTTACCGCAATGCAACAAAAGTGCCAAGCAAAATAATTGGGGTCAGATTCTAATTATTTCCCGAGTAAATTTATCAAAACTTAATTAGGGACAGATTAAATTGGTGGCAATCTCTATGGTGTTACGTTGACAGTAGCCGGCCGGCCCGCCGTACCTTTGCTCACTCGACGCTCGGTCCGTTTCTGCAAATCCGCCACAAAATCCGGCTCGCCGAGAGCCCAACCCCGCAATGCCGAGTCTGTCAACGCCTGCTGCTGCCCGGCGCCAATGCCAGACTGCACCAATTCCGCGTAGGCGGCTTCGCGTGCAAATGGGGTGTTACCAAGTTCCCACAACAGCGGATGCGGCGTGATGAACTTGTCAGTACGCTGCCCGGTGTAGTGTCCGAAGCTCGACCAAGGGTAATCACCCGGCTGCGCGACCAGGTCGGCTCGTACCGGATTGAGGTCTATGTAGGCCATGCAGGCAAGCAAGTAGCGCTCGGTCTGGATCACAGTCGACTTGTAGCGGCCTTCCCACAAAGTACCAGTGCGCTTCTGGATGCCGTTGAAATAGCGCACGTAGCTTCTGCCAACGGCCTGCATCAGGTGTGGCAGGCCGTCCACCGTCTGAGGTGTCAGCAAAAGGTGAAAGTGGTTGCTCATCAACACATAGGCGTGGATTTCGACGCCGGCCTTGATCGCGTTCTCGGCCAGCAGACTGATCAGTCTCTGGTAATCAGCTGTGGCTTGAAAAATGGCCTGTCGGTTATTTCCGCGCAGGATCACATGATGCGGAAAACCAGGCAGGGTCAGTCGGGGAAGTCGGGCCATGGTGAACAATTGGAGTCTGACCCCAATTATTGCCAATTATTGAACATACCGGGTAGTCAGCAGTTGGGTCAGCCCGAACTCCTCCAGCAGAACGCGCAGTCTCTGGCCAGCGCTGTGTTTCTTGTGGCCGGTAAAGCGCGCAACAATGAGCTCATTTTTCATGCTGTGCTCCCATCCCACCAGTTCAGTGACGCTGACCTGGTAGCCTGAAGCCTCAAGATAGAGGCAACGCAAGACATTGGTCAGCTGACTGCCGAACTCTCGCGCGTGCAATGGATGGCGCCATAGTTCCGCCAGCGTCGTGCGGGACAGTGCCAAGGCTTTGTTCGCGTTCAAGCAGCGCGCCAGTTCGGCTTGACAGCAGGGTACCAGCACCATGAAGCGAGCCTGCTTTTGCAGGCCGAAGGCAATCGCATCGTCCGTGGCGGTATCGCAGGCATGCAACGCCGTCACAATATCGATGCGCTGCGGCAGTTGATCCGATGCGCTTGCCTCGGCAACGGTCAGGTTCAGGAACGACATGCGGTCAAAACCAAGTCGGGCCGCCAAAGTACGCGATTTTTCGACCAATTCGGATCGGGTCTCGATACCGTAGATGTGACCCGACTCAAGCTGCTTGAAAAAAAGATCGTAAATGATGAAACCCAGATAGGATTTGCCGGCACCATGATCAGCCAGCGTGAGACCTGCCGCGCCATCCGGCAGCTCAAGCAGCAGTTTCTCGATGAACTGATACAAATGGTAGACCTGCTTGAGCTTGCGCCTTGTGTCCTGATTGAGCTTGCCCTCGCGGGTCAGGATGTGCAGTTCCTTGAGCAACTCAATGGATTGACCGGGCCGGATTTCAGGCGTCAACGCGCCAGCGTCGGCCTGCGCGGCCGCATCTTTGACTGCATGCGACTTCCTTGTCATGGTGCTCCAAACACTGAACTGGAGGATTCAACCAACAGATCGCTTTTCATCAGCCGCTCATGCTCACGAGTGGCAAACCGATCCGTCATGCCGGCGATATAGTCCGCAATGACTCGGGCTGCACCCTCGGCTCCGTCGGATACCCCTTGCAACGCATAGAAGCGTGCCACAAAGCGAGGTTGCATCTCCTGGGGATGGGCGCGGTAAGCGTTGAACAGCGCGCGTAGCATCTCGCGCGCCTGGCCAGTAGTCTGCAGGACTCTGGGGTGACGATACAGTTGATGCAACAGGAAGTGCTTCAAAACCAGTGACTTGGTCCCCATTTCTTCGCCAAACTGCACCAAGGCTGGCATCTGGCGAACCTCATCGGCACTGTGCGGCGCCGCTTGTCTCAATGCTCTGCTGGTCGCCGCAATGACGTCGTGAACCTGCGCACCGAGCATGCGTCGAATACTTTCGTAGAGCAATCGCCGTCCTGCCGCCTGATCCTGCAGGTGGGCAAACTCGGCGAGAGACTGTCGTCGAAAATCATCAAACAAAGCGACCTGCTGCAACTGATCCAGCGTAATCAGACCGGAACGCACACCGTCGTCAATGTCGTGAGCGTTGTAGGCAATTTCATCTGCCAGATTGCACAGTTGCGCTTCCAGACTGGGTTGAGTGCCCCGAAGGAAACGATGGCCGACACCGTCCGGTTCGCCGGCTTCAATCTCTTCGGCATGAATCCGTGAGCAATGCTTGAGAACGCCTTCACGTGTCTCAAACGTCAGGTTCAAGCCGTCGAACTGGGGATAGCGTTCTTCCAGTTGATCAACCACGCGCAAGCTTTGAAGGTTGTGCTCAAAGCCCCCAAAAGGGGCCATGCACTCATTCAAGGCATCCTGCCCGGCGTGCCCAAAGGGTGTGTGCCCGAGGTCGTGCGCCAAAGCGATTGCCTCGACGAGGTCCTCATTAAGCCCCAGCGATCGCGCCATGGAGCGCCCCAGTTGCGCCACTTCCAGTGAGTGCGTCAGGCGCGTGCGAAACAGATCGCCTTCGTGGTTCAGGAATACCTGGGTTTTGTACACCAGGCGTCGAAACGCCGAGCAATGCACAATGCGGTCCCGATCGCGCTGGTACTCGGTGCGACCAAGCGCTGGTGCCTGGGCAAAGCGCCGGCCGCGCGAATGAGCCGGATCACAAGCGTACGCAGCAAGCATCGACCACTTCACGCACCAGTGCTTCGGGCGCTTCGCGCACAAACGCCCGGGCAGCGCCATCGATCAGGACAAACCTGATTGCGCCGTCCTGGGCCTTCTTGTCAATTTGCATCAGTTCAAGATAGCGCCCGGCGTTGTCGCTTGCTGCCAGACAGGGGCCCAGCACTGGCAGACCAGCCTTTGCAATCAGTGTTTTCACGCGCTGAACATAGGCTGCATCCACCAGTCCGAGTCGGCGCGACAACTCCATGGCCATCACCATGCCACAGCCAACCGCTTCACCGTGCAACCACTCGCCGTAACCCAGACCCGCTTCGATAGCATGACCAAAGGTGTGGCCAAAATTGAGGATGGCACGCAAACCACTTTCACGCTCGTCCTGCACCACCACCCAAGCCTTGATCTCGCAACTGCGCCGCACCGCATGGGCCAGCGCGAGTGGCTCACGCGCCAGCAAGGCGTCTATGTTGTCTTCGATCCACTGCAAAAAGTTCAGATCAGCAATTGGCCCGTATTTGATCACTTCAGCCAGCCCGGCGCTCAGTTCACGCGGTGGCAAAGTGCTGAGAGTATCAAGATCACACACAACTTTGAGCGGTTGATAAAACGCCCCAATCAAGTTCTTGCCCAGCGGATGATTGATGCCCGTCTTGCCTCCGACCGAGGAGTCAACCTGCGCCAGCAGAGTCGTTGGAACCTGCACAAAGGGCACACCCCGCATGTAGCAGGCCGCAGCAAAACCCGCCATGTCGCCAACCACGCCACCACCGAGGGCGAAAATAATGGTCTTCCGGTCACATTGATTCTCAAGCAGAGCGTCAAAAATCTGGTTCAGGGTCTGCCAGGTTTTATAGACTTCCCCGTCGGGCAGCACAACCGTGTGAATGGCGGCATATTTGCCGCGCAAAGCCTGTTCCAGGCGTTGGGCATAAAGAGGCGCCACCGTACTGTTGGCAACGATCAGAACATGACTTGCCGCAGGCAATTCTGCGTAACTGCGCGGGTCATCAAAAAGCGAACGGCCTATTGCAATGCAATAGCTGCGCTCCTGCAATTCGATGCGAACTGTCTGGTTCTTCATAGCTGCGAGTTTAGATGCAGCACACCCGCCAATTCAAGTTGCATCACAATCATGCTGACCAGGGTCGCGACCGACGGGCGTCCGGTTTCAACTACAAAGTGCGCGGTCTCCCGGTAGAGTGGGTCACGCATTGCATGCAGTTCGCGCAAACGGGTCAGGGGATCCACTACCTGCAGCAAGGGTCGATTCACGTCGTGACGCACGCGCCGGAACAGCTCATCTGGAGAAGAATTAAGGTAAAACACCTGACAGCGCAGATGCAAACACTGGCGGTTGGCCGACCGCAATATGACACCTCCACCAGTTGACAGAACACCCGCGCCGCGTTCTGTGAGTTGCTCAATGACCGACTCCTCGACATCGCGAAACCGCTCTTCCCCCTCGCGCTCAAAATACTCACGGATGGAACAGCCTAGCTGCTTCTCAATCACATGATCTGAGTCGGAGAACGGGAGTTGCAGTCGCCTGGCAAGTTGGCGTCCGACAGTTGATTTGCCAGAGCCTGGCAGGCCTACCAATGAAATATGCAATTATTGATTCCAGAGGGAACTTCCGGTCTTACGGTACTGTGTAGTTCTGCGACGTCACAGTGCCAAGTGGACTGGTTACCCTGACGGTAATGAAGTCGCCTGTCTGGCAGCCGGTATAGATCGCGGCGACCGGCCAAGGCGTCAAGGTGTTGGGAACAACTGTAGTGCCTCCACTAAACATAGTGCAGGTCGGAGATCCGGCTGCTGGCGTGTTATCTCCCGCCGTAATAACAATGGTGGTTCCCGTAGGCATGCTGTTTCCATTGAGATCGGAAACCGTTAAATTCAAACTACTATTCGTCAGACCGGGAACCGGAGCAATGGGCGACGGTGATATGACCGCTCCGCTCGTTGCAAACACGATCGCAGCTTGTTTGCGCACATCGGCTGCTCCCCAAACCCCGTCACCAGTGGTCGGGGTTGGTGTCGCGCTGGTTGCGCCCGGGCAGCTAGGTGCTGGTTCCGCAGAACGCGGCACCGTGAATTCCCCCGCGATGTATGCATTAACAATTGAGTTGATCATCGTGTCATCCCGGTAGGCGATGCCAAGATCAGTGAATGGTTCGCCACAGTCCCAGACATTGTTACCATTGAGGTCAACAAAGTCCTCTTCGCCTGCAACATAAGCCAGAATGGTCACCAAACCACTGGAAGGAGTGGGTGGTGTCGTGATCGGCCCAGGTCGCGTTCCCTGCGACCGGATGGTTACCGAGCACGTAGAGTTGCCAGCCACAGTACCTGTGACACAGGTCGGTGGAATCATGACGCCCGCCTCTGTCACGAAATTGACCACCGTTCCATCCGGCACGGGGTTGCCGTTACGATCCGACAAGTTCAGTGTCACACCAGCAGCCTGTCCATCGACACTATATCCTTCGATGGCAAACTTTTCCAAGGCCAGACTTAACCTGGACTGCACCGGTCGACCCGACGCAATTGCCAACACGGAGGAATCAGTCTGGATGGTCGTTGTTGAAACCAGGGCCGCATTGACGATCACATTGGTCGGTACGGAACCCGAATACACAGGCTGTGAGACCTTGCCAGTGGAATCGGTCGTCAAAATTACCGGATCGGTACTCGCAGGGTTACCGGGCGTGCCGACAAGCACTCCTCTGGTATCGAAAGTCGCTTTGGGCGTTCCTCCGTTGAGCGACTTCAGCGTCAACTGCACCGACTGCCCGGCAATGCCCTCACCAGACTGGTTGAGCAATTGAAAAGTAAGAGTTGACTGGGTGGCACATGCTGGATTTGCCTTGTCAGGGCTTGCACCACAGGCATTTGCCAAGTAAATCCTGCTGGGGGAAGCACTCACAAAACTCATGCTGGTAGCAGGTGCGGCGGTGACTGTCAACACCTGACTTACGGCACTGGCACCGCTGGTGCTGGCGGTGATCTGAACCGTTTTGCCACTGCACCCCAAGGTACTGGGCGGTTGAATTGCCGGTAATACTACGATTTCGTCCGTTGCAGAATAAGTCACCATAGCCTTACCAGTGCTGTCAGTCGTGGCCGTGATGGGTTTCGTTTGCCCGGGGTTGACTTGGCCACAGGTCGCCGTAAACGTCACGGACACAGGCGTGCCGGTGGCAGGCGAACCGTTGATATTGGCGATCACAGACACTTGCCGCGTCCCGTATGCCGGTATCGTCGCTGGAGTACCAACACCTAAAACACTCAAACCGGTCAGCGTAATATTTGCGGTGACCACCTGGTACCCAACATAAGCTGTGATCACGGAGGCCGCCGAAGGCGGCGTACCACCACCGCTATAAGCTGGGATCAGGCCAGGTTTGTAGTCATAACTCACGGTCAGTGTACCGGCACCGGTTGCGTTCAGGCTTGCACGGGCAACTTTGATGGTGGCCGTACCGCTGCTGTCGGTCAAGGCGGCGTTGCCTTCCGGAAAACTGATCTTAGTCACGTCACCACTTACAGTAACGACCTGATTCGGCAATCCAGCTCCACTCGGATCCTTCAGCAATACTTTGAGCAGCGTATAACTGGTGGCATCGATGGAACTGGTCGCAACACCACCACTGGTCTGAAGCGTAGGTAGCAATGTTGGATACACAACTGCGGCAACAACAGGAACGCTGTTGCTGGAACCTCCAGTACTTTTTCCCGGATCACCCCCACCACCACCACAGGCGGCCAACCAGCCAAGCGCAACAAAAACAAAAAGGTATTTCAATAAATGCATAGCCAGTTTCCTGCCGTTTCTGTCAGATCAGCGAGCGCCGACCTTGTCCGAAATAATCCTGGGTGTTACAAACACCAGAAGTTCCCGTTTCGAGCTATTGCGCAGTTTTGACTTGAACAAATTGCCCAACCACGGCACATCTGACAACACCGGCACGCCGGTCTGATTGCTTGATTCTTCAAGCTCGAACACACCGCCGATCAGGACCGTGCCACCGTTCTCCACAAGAACCTGGGTCGTTACGTTCTTCACCTCCAGCACAGGTCCCGCATTCGACGTAAACGAAGTGTTGATGGCATCCTTGTTGACGTCCAGATCCATGATGATGGAACCCTCGGGCGTAATTTGAGGTGTGACCTCAAGTCTGAGCGCAGCATCTTTGAAGGCAGTCGTGCAGGTTTGCGTGCCACCCGCCGAGGAACTGCATGATTGATATGGGACCTGTTGCCCCTGCTTGATGAAAGCCTTCTTTCCATCAGAGGTCACCACTCTCGGACTGGACACAATCTTGCCTTTGTTATCGGCTTCCAAAGCAGAAATCTCCAGATTCAGAAAACGATTAGCCAGATTGCTGAAGATGGACAGCGCAAAACTCGGCACCGGATTGGTCCCCAGATTCGCCGCACTGGGTGCCGTCGCCGGCAACGTAACAAAACTGCCCGTCGTATTGACAGTTCCACCGGCGCCGCTGGCAGCTACCGCATCCTGATAACTTGTGCCAAAGGCAATCCGGTTAGCGCTACCGTCCGACAGCGCATAGCCACCGTTGCCACCATTGTTGGCACGCAGGTCTGTCGCACCAAACTTCACGCCCAAGGACTTTCCGAAGGCCTCATCAGCAGTAACGATGCGCACTTCAATCATTACTTGACGCACTGCAACATCAAGCTTTTGCAGCAATTGCAGCACCTGTTCCAGTCTTGATGGAACGTCAGTCACAAACAATTGATTGGTGCGAGGGTCGGCCGTGGCGCTACCGCGGGCACTCAGAGTCCGCCCTGCACTCTTCTCACCGCCACCAGCTCCCGTCAACTGTTTGGCTATGTCCTCCGCTTTGGCGTAGTTCATCTGGAACGACTGCGTGCGAACCGGCTCGAGGTTCAGAACGGCCGCCTTGGATTCGAGCTCCAGTTTTTCCTTCGCAATAATTTCATCCTTTGGAGCAATCCAGATAACGTTGGCCGTCTTGCGCATGCCCAAGCCTTTGGCCTGCAAAATGATGTCCAGGGCCTGATCCCAAGGGACGTCCTGCAAGCGCAAAGTGACGGCGCCGGTGACCGAGTCCGACGTGATGATGTTGAAATTGGTGAAGTCAGCGATTACCTGCAACAACGAACGAACTTCGATATTCTGAAAATTGAGTGACAACTTCTGCCCGTTGTAGCCCGGGCCCTGTGTCAATTTTGATGGATCAATCTTCAGGGGTTTCACTTCCACTACAAACTGCTGGTCGCTTTGATAGGCACTGTGTACCCATAGCCCCTTGGGCTCAATCACCATGCGCACCCGGTCCCCTACCTGGGAAGTCGTTATGGTTTGCACTGGCGTAGCGAAATCCGTCACATCCATTCGCCGACGCAAACCCTCGGGCAAGGTCGACTTCATGAATTCGACGACCAGAGTTTCACCCTGTTGCCTGATGTCAACACCGACCTGGTTGTTCGGCAAGTCCACGACAACACGACCAGCACCCTCGTCGCCGCGCCGGAAATCAACATCCTTCAGTGGCAAAGCGTCACGGCTACGGCTTTCGGAAAAGACCGGTGCGGGACTGCCTGTGGGCGAGGCAACTGCAATCGCCTCCAGAACAACCAGCAGGGATTTGCCTTGAAGCTGTGCCTTGTACGGCGTGATTTGTTTCAAGTTCAGCACCACACGCGTACGATCCCCGGACTGAACTACGTTGACCGATTTCAAATTGCCCTGATTCACTTCCACGGTGGAACGCCCCATGGCATTGGAAATTCCTGGGAAATCAAGCGCGATCCGGGCGGGAGACTGAATGGAGAAACCAGTCGGGATCGACTCGATCTGCTGCGTCAAATCAATACGCACCACCTCAACGCCGCCTTGAATGGACGCCGACACGGCTTCGATCGCGCCTTGCGCCTGCGCAATCAAAGTAGTCAGCATCACTGTTGCCGCCAAAGCGACGCCACGCCACATTCGACCACCCAAACCAAAGCTCTGATTATTCATTTTGACCTCTCTTGCAACTGCAAGGTAGCAATGCGTTCAATCCATTCACCCGTCGCATCCTGCACAATTTCGCGCAGCGTTACTTCGGTCTCGGCAATCTTGCTCACTCGCCCGTAGTTCTGCCCCAGATAATTGCCAGGACGTACCTGGTACAACAAATTTTCCACTCTTATCAAGGCGACTGGCTTACCTGTTTGGGTCATGCTCCCAACAAGCGTCATTGCATCCAGCGGAAACGATTCCAGAGCCTCCCGACGACGCGCCAACTCAGGCTCAATCAAGGCACCATTGGCTGCTGCCTGTGTGGAGTCACGCTTTAGCGCCTGAGTCAGTTTCTGATTGCTGAATGGCTCTATCGTCGCGACCTGACCATAGCTTTCCGGGATGAACTGCTTGGGCTCGGAAATTGGCGAAATTTTGGGCCGGATCTGGCTTTTTTGGTCCGACATCCATTGGCGCAATTCGCTTTCACTGGTGGCACCGCAACCCGCCAGCGTCGCAACCATTGCAACAATTGCAACTTGGCCCGAATACTTCATTTGGCAGCCCCCTTGGGCGTTACCGCCTTGCGCTGCGTGGCAACCTCATCTGCATCAAGATAGCGGAAGGTCTTGGCCGTGGCGTCCATCGTCAGCGACCCGTCTTTGCCTGGAATAATGGTCAGATTATTTAGTGTCACTATGCGAGAAAGATTGGCGATGTCCGAAGCAAAAGCGCCAATGTCATGATAGCGACCGGTGACCCGCAGCGCAATCGGTAACTCAGCGTAATAATCCCTGACGGCCACTTGCCCAGGCCTGAACAAATCGAACTGCAGGCTGCGCCCCAAACCAGCCTGGTTAATGTCGGAGAGGAGCGCATCCATCTCCGCTTTGCTCGGCAACTGCTTCTCCAGTTGCGTGACGTATTGCTGCACCTGCTCGCGCTGCTTCTTTAACGCTTCCAGATTGATCGCCTTGCCCAGTTTAGCCCGGTACTCCTCGCGCAGCTTGACTTCCCTAGTCTGCTCGGCCTCCAGGTCAAGCTGCGAAGAATTCAGCCAGAGAAACCAAAGCACACCCACGAACAATGCAGCCACGCCAACGAACAATGCATTGCGCGGAAGCGTTGGCCAATTGGACGGATCCTTCGGGTCGAGTTCCTGAAACTGTGACAACAGTTTGCCCCACAACGCGGGAAGGTCAGCTTTCAACGAAAATTTGGCAGCCATAGCGTTGGACTCCTATTTCTTGACAGGAGTTGATGCGCCATTCTGTGGTGCAGTAACACCAACTGCAACGCGCTGTTGTTCTGCCTCGCCGGCACGGGTCAAACGAACACGAATCGTGAAATTGGCGACGCGCCTCTGGTCACGTGGCGTCAAGGCCACTAAGCCTGAAACAATTTCAACCAACTCGGGTCTGGAAAACCAGGGTGTGTTGTTACCCAGGTTTCTCAACAATTCAGACACCCGTTCGTTCGACTGCGCAACACCCTGCAGGGTGACATTCTGATTGTCCTGGCGCATGCTGGCTATGTAAACACCATCCGGCAATTGCTTGACCAACTCAGTCAGCAGGTGAACCGGCATATTTCGATCAGCCTGCAGATCTTCGACGGCCTGTTGGCGCGCGCGCAAAGCCGTGATCTCGGTCTCAAGACTCGCGATGTCCTTGATTTGGGTGTCAAAGCGTTTGATCTCAGCCTGCAACAGCTGATTTTTCGACTGCTGTCCGGATATTTGGGCCTGGTACCATAGAAAGATCATGCCCGCGAGCAAGCCTCCCACCAAGGCCGAAGCTCCCAAACTGAGGTTGAAAATATCCTGGCGCCTTTTGCGCGCAGCTTCTCGATGCGGAAGCAGATTGATCAGGATCACTGAATGAACCTCCGCAACGCCAATCCACACGAGGTCAGATACGACGGCGCCTCGCGCGTCATCTTCTTCAAACGCACATCACTGCCAATTTCCATACCCTCAAATGGGTTGACCAGCGTACAGGCAAAAGAAGTATGTTCCGTCACTGCCGCGGTTAAGCCAGGAAGCGCAGCAGAACCGCCGGCCAGCATCACACAATCAACCTTGTTGTGTGGGGTACTCGTAAAGAAAAATTGAAGGGCACGACCAATTTCATGCACCATGCTCTCAACAAAGGGACGCAGGACACTGGCTTCGTAATCTTCAGGCAGTTCACCGCTGCGCTTCTTGGTTTCCGCCTCTTCCAGAGAAAACCCATATTGGCGCACAATCAGTTGCGTCAACTGCGCGCCACCAAAGGCCTGATCCCTGTCGTACAGGACCTCGTCATTGCGAATGACCTGCATGCTGGTGGTCAATGCACCCACTTCAAACAATGCAACGATGCTTCCGACACCACTGTCAGGCAGATGCTCAATCAGTCGGTTGGTCGCCAGCCGCGACGCATACGACTCAACATCAACAATAACCGGTTTCAGGCCAGCCGCTTCAGCCAGTCCCTGGATATCCTGAACTTTCTCCTTGCGAGAGGCAGCAATCAATACTTCAATGTCGCCAGCGGAACTCGCGCTGGGCCCCACGACACAGAAATCAAGACTGACCTCATCCAAGGGAAACGGAATGTACTGATTAGCTTCAATCTCAACCTGTATTTCCAATTCCTGGTCCGACATGCCGCCTGGCAAGACTATCTTCTTCGTGATAACAGCTGAGGGAGGCAGAGCCATCGCCACATTCTTGGTCTTGGTACCACTTTTCTTGACCAAGCGACGCACAGCCTCCGCGACTTCGTCAAACTTTTCAATGTTTCCGTCGGTGATCCAGCCGCGCTCCAGCGGCTCGATCGCACAACGTTCGAGCATGAGATTGCCGGACTTATCCCGTCCCAGCTCAACCAGTTTGACACTGGAAGAACTGATGTCCAGACCAAGCATGGGTGCGGGTTGACGGCTAAACAAAGATCCCAAAGAGATCAAAACTATCCCCTGAAACAAGCCAATTGTGGATTGGCACAACTTAAGAAATCACTTGAATGCTAGCAGCAAGCGCATTGTCAGGCAAAAACTATTTCACTATTCGGAAGTTTCAAGCGTTGCCAAAAGTAGACGCTCCGTGTCTGAATGTTACAGGTATCGGCTCGCCAAATCGCGGTCATCAACACAGATACAAGAATATTGGATACTACCGCGCCAATCTGCAATAACATGGTAGTTGCAGTGACAATGCGCCCTTACTGAGTTTTTATGCCTTCCAAACCACCGCCCGGCGACGTCAGTCCAGCCCCAAATACAACCCACCCAGCTAAAAGGAGTTTGCCATGGCGCATCGCTTTGTGGGGTGGTGGCGCGCTGCTTGCCGCGATCCTGTCTCTGCTGATCGTTATTGCCATTGCGCTCGCGGTTGCCTACCCGAATTTGCCCGACATCACAGATCTGTCCGACTACCGACCCAAGTTGCCACTGCGAGTCTTTTCCGCTGAAGGCGTTCTGATTGGAGAATTTGGTGAAGAACGTCGGCACCTGACACCCATTGCAGAAATACCCAAGGTCATGACTGATGCGGTCCTGGCAATCGAAGACGCCCGGTTTTACGAGCATGGGGGCATAGACTACCGGGGCATGCTGCGCGCCGGGCTCGCCAACTTGGGGCATTTCAAGAGCCAGGGTGCATCGACCATCACGATGCAGGTGGCACGAAATGTCTATTTGTCATCGGAAAAGACCTACACGAGAAAGATTTACGAGGTTCTGTTGACCTTCAAGCTTGAACATCTCCTGACGAAGAACCAGATTCTCGAAATCTACATGAACCAGATCTTTCTGGGGAACCGCGCCTACGGTTTTGCTGCCGCGGCAGAAGCTTATTTTGACAAGCCACTGAAAGACCTCTCGATCGCTGAAGCTGCCATGCTGGCAGGGCTACCGAAGGCGCCGTCTGCCTACAACCCGATCAGCAATCCAAAGCGAGCACGCTCACGCCAGTTGCACATCATCGAACGCATGCAGGAAAACGGCTTCATCACAGCGCAGCAGGCTGCTACAGCAAAGAACGAAGAGTTGAAGGTTAGATCAAGCTCCGACAATCCCAAGGTACACGCCGAATACGTCGCGGAAACAGTGCGCCAGTTGATGTTCACACAGTATGGCGAGGAGACCTACACGCGCGGCCTGAACGTTTACACCACGGTACGGGCAGCAGACCAGGAAGTAGCCTACAAAGCTCTGCGGCGCGGACTGATGGACTTCGAGCGTCGCCAAGTTTACCGGGGGCCTGAACAGTTCGTGATTTTGCCGACCGACCCAAAGGAGCTTGAAGACGCGATTGACGACGCATTGGAGGACCACCCCGATAATGGAGATGTCCTGGCTGCCATGGTTTTGGAGGCCGATAGCCGGCATATCAAAGCCATTCGCCAAAACGGCGAAATAGTTGATATCGTCGGTGAAGGCCTGAAACCGGCACAATCAGGCTTGTCCGACAAGGCCGGGCCGACCATCAGGATCCGGCGTGGCGCCGTGATTCGCGTCAGCAAGACGCCCAAGAACACTTGGGAAATCACGCAGTTGCCGGAAGTTGAAGGTGCCTTTGTGGCGCTCGATCCGCGCGACGGTTCCATCAAGGCGCTGGTCGGCGGATTTGATTTTGAGAAAAACAAATTCAACCACGTGACTCAGGCCTGGCGCCAGCCCGGCTCAAGCTTCAAACCGTTCATCTATTCTGCAGCTCTGGAAAAAGGTTTTACGCCGGCCACGATCATCAATGATGCACCGCTATTTTTTGACGCGGGCGTGACCGGTGGCCAGCCCTGGGAACCGAAAAATTACGATGGAAAATTTGAAGGTCCAATGACCTTGCGTCAAGGTCTGGCGAAGTCCAAAAACATGATCTCCATCCGCATTCTGCAAGCAATTGGTCCACAAAACGCCCAAGAATGGATTACGCGCTTTGGGTTCGATCAAGACAAACACCCTGCTTACCTGACCATGGCCCTGGGGGCCGGTTCCGTGACGCCGATGCAGATGGTTTCGGCCTACTCGGTATTTGCCAACGGCGGCTACCGAATCAACCCGTGGCTGATCGCAAAAGTGACGGAGCAAAAGGGAAAGCTCTTTCTTGAAACCAAGACTCCGGTTCTTGACGAGTCGATGCGAGTCATTGATGCACGCAACGCCTTCATGATGGAGAGTCTGCTGCAAACAGTCACGCGCTCCGGCACGGCGGCTTTGGCTCAAGCAACACTGAAGCGGCCTGACTTGTATGGAAAGACCGGCACGACGAACGACTCGATGGACGCCTGGTTTGCAGGTTTTCAGCCCACTCTGACGGCAGTCACCTGGATTGGCTATGACACACCGCGCAAACTCGGGGACCGCGAAACCGGCGGTGGCTTGAGCCTGCCGGTGTGGATCAGGTTCATGGAGCACGCTTTAAAAAACACGCCCGTGATGGAGCCTGATCCGCCCGAGGGTGTGATTCACTCAGGCGGCGAATGGTTTTACGACGAATACGTGAAAGGTGCTGGTATCAGCAGTGTGGGACTCAATGACAAACCCGGAACAGCCTCGGGTGTGCTGGCACTCCCGCCCGCCGACGAAAAGAAGAGAATTCTGGATCTGTTCAAAAACTGAGCGGACAAGCGGCCTGCTCGCTTGCTATACGCGACAGGCTGTCAAAGAACTCGCCTTGGCCTTTGCTGTCTCTCCATTGCTGGCCATCAAATTTGAAGTGATAACCACCGGACTTCGCGGCCAACCAGACCTCGTGCAAGGGCTTTTGCAGATTGATCACGATCTGACTGCTGTTTGAAAAGACCAGCGTCACCATGCCGCCGACGCGCTGATTGTCAATATCGGCCAGGCCTTTGTCGTTGATCCGGTCGCAGCTGGACTCGACAGAGCGCAGAAGATTTTCAGCCAGGTCCAGAAATTCAGAGTCGGTCATTACAATTTCACCATGTTGCGTTACCGTCAAATTTTAGTCAGTACGCTTGTCCTTGGCATCGGTGTGGCAACCCTGTCGGCCTGTGGCCAGCAAGGTGCTCTGTATTTGCCAAGCGAGCCCGATGCCGGAAAGCCCTCGCCAACCGCCGCCAGCAGCCCTGCCAAGACGCCAGCGACTGGCACCAACCCCGCACCGCCATGATTACCCAAGACCTGCCCGGCCAGCCCGATCTTGCCTACCGAGGCACGGACCTGTTCTTGGAAGGTGTCCGTCTGCAGGATCTGGCCAAGCAGCATGGAACACCTCTCTTCGTCTATTCCAAGGCCGCCATGCTGTCCGCACTCGACGCCTATCAACGTGGCTTTGCCGGACGAAAGGTGCAGATTTGCTACGCCATGAAAGCCAACCCGGCGCTGGGCGTGATTCAGATCTTTGCACAGGCGGGTTGCGGCTTTGACATTGTCTCTGGCGGCGAGATGGATCGTGTACTGGCCGCCGGTGGCCGGGCCGACAGGATCATTTTTTCCGGCGTTGGCAAGACCAGGGCGGAAATGAAACGGGCGCTCGACGTCGGCATTGCCTGCTTCAATATCGAGAGCGAAGCGGAACTGGAAGTCCTGA
The DNA here is from genome assembly GCA_903925725.1 of uncultured beta proteobacterium. Classification (GTDB taxonomy): domain Bacteria; phylum Pseudomonadota; class Gammaproteobacteria; order Burkholderiales; family Burkholderiaceae_C; genus Rhodoferax. Next base: position 32,723 of record CAIYGK010000307.1, read on the forward strand.
GCGAGGTGGCCGTCCGGATGGGCCTGCGTGCACCGGTCAGCATCCGCGTCAATCCCAATGTCGATCCCAAGACCCATCCCTACATATCAACCGGTCTGAAGGACAGCAAGTTTGGTGTCGCCCACGAACGGGTCGTGCAGACCTACCAGCGCGCCGCCGCGCTGCCCGGCATCAGCGTGAAGGGCATCGACTGTCATATTGGTTCCCAGATCACCCAGGAAGAGCCCTACCTCGATGCAGTCGAGCGCATGCTGGACCTGGTTCAGGCGATCGAAGCAGTCGGCATTCCCGTTTCCCACATCGATTTTGGTGGCGGGCTGGGCATCAACTACAAGGGGGACACGCCGCCGCCCGCCGATCAACTTTGGCAGAAGCTGCTGGCAACCCTGGATGCGCGGGGTTTCAGCGAGCGCGAGCTGATGATTGAGCCGGGTCGCTCGCTGGTTGGCAACGCGGGCGTCTGCCTGACGGAAGTGCTTTACCTCAAACCTGGTGCGCAGAAGAACTTCTGCATCGTCGACGCTGCCATGAACGACTTGCCGCGCCCCGCCATGTACCAGGCGTATCACCAGATCGTGCCGCTGCAGACCCGAGCCCAAGCCCCAGAGAACTGGGAGATGGTTGGTCCGATCTGCGAAAGCGGCGACTGGATCGGGCATGACCGTGCCCTGACAGTGCGGCAAGGAGATTTGCTCGCCGTGCTGTCAGCAGGTGCTTATTGCATGAGCATGGCCAGCAATTACAACTCGCGTGGTCGAGCGCCGGAGGTTCTGGTGGACGGCCATCAGACTCATCTGATCCGGCGGCGTGAGTCGATCGAGGACCAGATGCGCAACGAGTCTTTGACATAACCAACCGAGCACAATCCCTATGATGAAACGACGCACGCTGCTGCAAGTCGTGCCAGTTCTGGTCATTGCACCTGAACTGGCGCAGTCGCAAACCACCTACCCAGCCAAGCCGATCCGCTACATCGTCCCAGTGGCGGCTGGTGGGGGCAGCGACATGGTCGGACGCACGGTGACCGAGCGCTGGGGTCAACAACTCAAACAGAGTTTCATGGTCGACAACCAAGGCGGCGGCGGTGGCGTTATAGCGTGCCAGGCCACTGCGCGTGCGCCAGCCGATGGATACACATTGATGCAGGGCTACGTCGCCACCCACGGCACCAGCCCGGCGACGCGCAAACTTCCCTATGACCCGGTAAAAGACTTCACTGCCATCGGCATGATTGGCGCCACACCCAACGTGCTGGTGGTCAA